>RFTR01000260.1 GCA_009923345.1 Betaproteobacteria bacterium | reverse complement strand
AACTTCATTGGTCATTAGATGTAGCATTTGGTGAAGATTACGATTGAAAAAGAAGTGAAAATGCTGCCCAAAATTTTTCTTTGATAAATAAAATCG
Organism: Betaproteobacteria bacterium; assembly: GCA_009923345.1. Taxonomy (GTDB): domain Bacteria; phylum Pseudomonadota; class Gammaproteobacteria; order Burkholderiales; family Burkholderiaceae_C; genus Limnohabitans. The sequence goes on along the minus strand of RFTR01000260.1, from coordinate 1,585 downwards.
CTCTAAATATGGTCAAGAATGAAGCAACTTGTAAGCTTGGAACTGCAGACGCGCTCAGCGCCGCGATGGCATAGGTCGATAAAGCGGCCGTTTGAGTTGTGGTTAATGCTCCTAGTTGCGCGGCGCTCAAAGCTTTTGCTTGCGCTTGTGTAAGGGCTGCTACTTGTGCTGTTGTGAGTCCCTTAATTTGTCCTGTAGAAGTTGTAGTTAAGCTGCCCAATACGTTTGTACTCAAGCCAGTAATTTGTGCAGTCGTTAATGCTCCTAATTGAGCACTAGTGAGGGACGACGTATTGGTAGCCGTGAGTTTGGTTAATGCATTAGGCGGTAACGCGCTAATTTTGGTAGATACTGTTGTCCCTCCAAACAATGTCAAGACACGCGTGGCATCTAAGCCCATGATTTGTTTGGTTGTAAGGGCCGCATATTGAGCGCTGGTCAATGCAGCGATGTCACCAGTAGTTAGATTCGCAAATTGCGAGGATGACAACGCTTGAATTTGTGCGGTGGATAAATTCGATATCGTTGTTGCTGTTAGAAGGGCAACGTTCGCGTTAGATATAGACGCGATTCCAGCAGTGGTTATGGACTGTACTTGCGCTGACGTCAAGTTATTTAATTGGTCAGTAGTCATCGCTGCAATTTGCGCAGAACCTAAAGCCTTGATCTGACTAGTGGTCAAAGCGGCAGTGTTTGTAGTTGTTAGCTTGTTAACTTGTTGTGTTGTGAAAGATGAAATTTGGGCTGTAGTCAGAGAAGATGCTTGGGCGGTAGTGAGTGCGGCAATCTGATCAGTAGATAAGGCTCGCACAGCCGTAGTAGTTAACCCCTGCATTTGTGCTGTAGTTAAATACTGAAGTTGTGTCGTGCTTATCGTGCTTAGCGCGGATGTGCTCAAGTTGGCAATTGCACTCGAGCTCAGGGCTACTAAGTTTTCTGAGGTCAGAGCTGTTATCTGAGGGCCGGAAAGGGCCTTAGCCTGCGTCGCGCTCAGACTATTGATTTGAGCTGTACTAAGTGCATTTAGCTGGTTAGTTGTCAATATGGCTATATTTGCAGCGCTAAGTGCAGGTATCTGGGCAGTGCTTAAACCCGCCAATAAGTCGATGGCTGCAGTGAGGCCGGTCATTTGAGTAGTAGTTAATGCCGATATGCCGGAAACAGAAATGCTGGCAATTTGGTCCGCATGCATAGCGTTGACTTGGGCAGTAGTCAAGGCTTGAATTTGTAAGCTTGTTAGGGCTGAAATTTGCGATGTCGAGAGATTGCTGATCTGGTCCGACGACAGAGAGGCCAATACGGAAGTAGAGATGGCGCTAATTGCCGCCCCATTGAGCGCGTTCAAAGATGTCGCACTTAGATTATTGATTTTTGTTGCTGAAAGTGCACTTATTTGTCTGGTTGTCAGTGCGTTTATTTGGTCTGTGGTGAGGGCGCTTAAATCAAGTGATGCAACTGCCCCTGATGGAATTGCTTGTATTTGTGTAGAGCTGAGTGTCGCAATACCAGCTGTTGTGAAACTAGAAACTTGTGCTGCGCTGAAATTACTAATTTCTGTGGCTGTCAAACTTCCGTATTGGTCAGC
>RFTR01000259.1 GCA_009923345.1 Betaproteobacteria bacterium | reverse complement strand
AAAAGGCTGTACGTCGCTAACGACTTGCACGCCCACGCTTTGAAGTACTAGCACGTCACTAGAGTCGGCTAACTTATCTTCAATCACCCATTCCCAAAATGATTCCGTAGAAAGTGCAATCTTGTCTTCTACGCCTAAAGCATCACGCGCGGCCGAAAGACAAGCTGCACTGCTTTGTGGAACGATGCGGTCCACCATGGTGTTGGGAAAGAAGCAATGCTTCTCAATCCACACATGTAATTGGGTTATGTCACCAAGATTTTTAAGTGCACTGTCTTGGTTTGTATGCATTAACGTGTTCAAACACAAATTTCGCAAACTATCGCCGTTATGGCTCAAGTTATCGCAAGAGGCCACTGTTAACCGCGCAGCAGGTGAAACCCCAAGTTGTGCGAAGCGCGCCGCAAAACCTTCTAATAGCAATTGCCCCAATGCGGCGTCATAGCCTTTTTCAGTCACCGTCAAAGTGACCCATCGCGTGTCAGCCGATGCCAATTTATCGACAACCCGCTGGCGCTCTAGGGCGGCCACACAACCATCTTGGATGGCACTAATCGTCTGCCAATTACTGGCATGTGCGCTAGCCACTTGCACTGCATATTGCCAACCTTGTGTCTTTAAAGCAATCAAGACGTCTGGGTTGTGCATCGCCACACCAAACACGCCCCAGCGCTTGTCGCCTTGTTGAATTAGTCGGTCAAACACACACGCTTGGTGTGCGCGATGGAATGCGCCCAAGCCCAGATGCACCACGCCAGTGACTGCTGGGCTGCCCATGCCAGAGCGGTTTTCAATGCGTCAAACCGTCATGCCGAGTTTTTGTCCCGAGGCTTGGATTTCTTGCCATGTGGCGTCGTCCACCACGATGCCGTTTTTCAAGCGATCTGCACGCGCTTTGCGTTCAGGCTCTCCAGCCACCATCACGCCTTCCGAGTCAGGCGCATCTGGGCTTTCGCGAAGCCAATCCACAAAGGCCAAACTTTCTTCCGCAAAACTTGCTTGTGTGCCTAAGCGTTTGGGATCGATCACGATGGTCAACATGCTGTTGATCACCGCGCGACGCCCGTCAGCCTCTTTGTGCCATGTGCCGCCACCGCTCAATGCGCCACCAAGCAACTCACAGGCAACTGCCAAACCAAAACCTTTGTGTTCGCCAAATGTGCGCAATGCACCCATCTTGCCGTTACTTTGCGGAACCACGACAACGCCAGGTTTATTGGTGGGGTTGCCGTTTTCGTCAATCAAAGTGCCTGGTTCGACTTCGCGTCCTTCGTTATGCGCGACACGCATCTTGCCTTGTGCCACGCGGCTGGTCGCAAAGTCGAGCACAAAGGGCTCGCGAGTATTTGCGCCATATCCGAGTGGAATACCAATACAGCAAGGGTTGGTGCCAAAGCGTCCATCGCCGCCGCCAAACGGAGCCACAACAGGACGTGAGGCTACGCACACAAAATGCAGAGAAATCCATCCCTTTGCAACTGCCATTTCTGCAAAATGGCCAATGCGCCCTAGATGGTGTGAATTAGCCAACGACATGATGCATGCGCCATGTTGGGCTACGCGCTCAAAAGCCAATCCCATTGCTTGCACGCCAATGATTTGCCCAAATCCTTGTTGACCATCTAAGCCCAGCAACATGCCCGTATCTACTTTGATGGCAACACTGCTATTGGGCGTTAAGTTGCCTTCCAAAATCGCATC
>RFTR01000258.1 GCA_009923345.1 Betaproteobacteria bacterium | reverse complement strand
TTGCTCCAACACTTCAAGCGGAATGGCCGCAGGTCCAGCGGAGAAGTTATAGGGGCGTGGCTTGGTCAAACTGCGTCCGTCGTCGAAATGGCTTTAAGCGACGCCGTCAGAAGGGGTGCCGTTGTTGGCGTCGTTGTCTCCATCTGCGTCACCCGTTTCGCTTTCGTTGTCCACGCCGTTCTCAGCGTCGTTTTCAACAATGCGTTGCAAGCCGCTGAGTTTGGCCCCTTCGTCTAAACCTATCAAAGTCACGCCTTGTGTGGCACGTCCCATTTCGCGAATTTCTGCGACGCGGGTACGCACCAACACGCCGGTGTCGGTGATGAGCATGATCTCGTCTTCGGCTTGCACCAAGGTGGCGGCTACTACTTTGCCGTTGCGCTCAGTTTGTTGGATGGCGATCATGCCTTTGGTGCCACGACCATGGCGGGTGTATTCAGAAATACTGGTGCGCTTACCGTAACCGTTTTCGGTAGCAGTCAATACACTGGCGCGCGGTGCGACTGCGGCGTCTGCGCCTTCGACTTCTTGCTCGGCGACCAACATGGCAATCACGCTCTGCGTATCGTCAATCATCATGCCGCGCACGCCACGGGCGCTGCGACCCAAGGGACGCACATCGTTTTCGTCAAAACGCACGGCTTTGCCGCCGTCGCTGAACAACATCACATCGTGCTTGCCGTCTGTCAAGGCAGCGCCGATCAGAAAGTCACCCTCGTCCAAATTGACGGCGATGATGCCGCCTTTTCGTGGGTTGTCGAATTCGTCTAATGAAGTTTTCTTGACCGTGCCCATCGAGGTCGCCATGAATACAAAGTGGTCGGCAGGGAAGGTTCGCATGTCGCCAGTCAAAGGCAAGACCACATTGATTTTTTCGCCTTCTATCAGTGGGAACATATTGACGATCGGGCGACCGCGTGAACCGCGAGAACCCTCTGGCACTTCCCACACTTTGAGCCAGTACAAACGGCCACGATTGGAGAAGCACAAGATGTAGTCGTGTGTATTGGCGATGAAAAGTTGGTCGATCCAATCGTCTTCTTTGGTGGCTGCAGCTTGTTTGCCGCGACCCCCGCGCTTTTGGGCGCGGTATTCGCTTAAGGGCTGGCTCTTGATATAGCCGCTGTGGCTGAGCGTGACAACCATGTCGGTGGGCGTAATCAGGTCTTCTGTATCGATGTCTTGGGCGTTGTGTTCAATCACGCTGCGGCGTGCACCGAGTTTGGTTTGACCAAACTCTTGTTTCACAACCGTCAATTCATCGCTGATGATGGTGGAGACGCGTTCAGGCTTAGCCAAGATGTCGAGCAAATCGTCGATCTCTGCCATCACGTCTTTGTATTCGTTGACTATCTTGTCTTGCTCGAGGCCCGTCAAACGCTGCAAGCGCATTTGCAAGATTTCGTGGGCTTGGGTGTCGCTCAAACGGTAGAGGCCGTCGGCGCCCATGCCAAATTCTTTTTCTAAACCGTCGGGGCGGTAGTCGTCGGAGTTGATCGTTCCACCGTCAGCACGGCTGCGGGTCAACATTTCGCGCACGAGTTGGCTGTCCCATGATCGGGTCATCAACTCGGTTTTGGCGACAGGTGGCGTAGGAGCATTGCGGATGATGGCAATGAACTCATCGATATTGGCTAAAGCAACGGCTAAACCTTCGAGCACATGGCCGCGTTCGCGGGCTTTACGCAGAGTGAAGATGGTGCGACGCG
>RFTR01000257.1 GCA_009923345.1 Betaproteobacteria bacterium | reverse complement strand
CAGGATGAAGATGATGGCTTGCGACAACAGCATGAACTGAATGGGCGACAGGTTCATGGCCATCACCCATTCTTCGACCAAGCGCTGACCGCCCAAGATAGCAAAAACGGCCGAGAACAAAGCTGATCCAACAAACAACCAGCAGACCATGGAGGTGGTTTTGGCTGTCAGGAAAACGGCCTCCTTGGTACGTTTGAAATCCAAGGAACCAGAAGCCCAGGCCATTACAAATGCGCCTGCGGCACCAACTGCTGCTGATTCAGTGGCCGTCGTAATACCCAGCAAGATGACACCCAAGACCACCACGGTCAAAACACCCAAGGGCATCACCGATTTGACTAGCATGTCGAGGATTTCAAATTGTTCACCATCAAAACCTCTGTAGTACCACACCAGCAGAGCGATAAGAAATGCACAGCTGATAAAGAAGCCGTTATAGAAGCTGTCAGGTACAGGCTCGGTTCTTGGGGCTTCAGAGGTGTCGCCATCACCCAAGGACTGCATGGGCGCGTCACCTTCTGCCTCTGCATTTTTAGTGTCTAACTCTGCACCCGGGGGCAGTTGTACATCATTGGCACCTGGTGGAGCTTTGACCGACTCAGCGCCAGGGGGCTCTTGTACGCTGTTACTAGCGCCGGGTGGTTCTTGGACACCATTGCTCAGACTAGGGGGTTCTTTCACGCCGTCGCTGGCACCCGCTGGTTCTGATACGCCGCCTTGGGTGGTGGCTTCTTTGAGCGCGTTGCCGTTGTCGGTTTGTGCAGGTTGCGAGATGGCCGCTTTGGCTGCATCAGCGGCATTATTGTCTGCTTGAGAATGGATTACGACATACCACCAGACTGAGGCAAGAGCGATAAATACAGTGATCAAAGGTACCAAGCTCATGACCAAGCTTTTGACTAGCAGCCACCACGTGACGCGTAACTGGCTAACTTGAATTTGTAAAGCGCGCTGAGGGCTTAATACAGCAGAGACTAAAGCAGGCAAGATACGTGGCGAGTACTGTTGCCCCAAGGCTTGTAACCATGGGGAAACGGGAGCCCTGAGCTTTTCTTCTGGCAACTTGGGAGCGACTTTAGGGTCGATCAAAACCCATCCAATCACATAGACCAAATACAAAAATGCCAAAAAGAAGCCAGGGAACATGGCGGCCGCATAGAGCTTCACTACCGATTGGCCCGCTACAGCGGCGTACACAATGATCATGACCGAAGGGGGAATCAAAATACCCAAGGTGCCACCAGCGGTAATGACACCAGCAGCCAAGCGTGTGTCATAACCCGCATTGAGCATAGGTCGCATGGCAATCACGCCCATCAACACCACCACGGCGCCGACTAAACCACTGGCAATACCCCAAAAGGTACAAATCACCAAGGTGGCTACAGCCAGGGAGCCTGGTAATCGGCGGAAAGCTAACTGCACGCTATGGAACATTTTGTCAACCAGAGCGCCGCGTTCCATCACATAGCCCATCAGCACAAAGAGTGGGATGGAGAGCAAAGTATCGTTGGTCATCGCGCCAAAAGTGCGTTGCACCATCAGGTTGAAAACTTTGTTGTCTAACCAAGGTTGGCTAGGGTCGTAGAAGGCAGTAAAACCAAAAACCATGCCTAATCCCATGAGGGTGAAGGCTGTGGGGAATCCCATCATGATGACCACCACGATTAGGGCCAGCATGGCTAGGCCGAGTGCTGGATCACTCATGTGCGATCTCCTTTAGGGG
>RFTR01000256.1 GCA_009923345.1 Betaproteobacteria bacterium | reverse complement strand
CAGGATGAAGATGATGGCTTGCGACAACAGCATGAACTGAATGGGCGACAGGTTCATGGCCATCACCCATTCTTCGACCAAGCGCTGACCGCCCAAGATGGCGAACACCGCAGAGAACAACGCGGAGCCTACGAACAACCAACACACCATCGAGGTGGTTTTGGCGGTAAGAAAGACGGCTTCTTTGGTGCGTTGGAAGTTCAAAGACCCAGAGGCCCAAGCCATGACAAAGGCGCCCGCCGCTCCAACTGCCGCCGACTCGGTGGCAGTTGTGATGCCGAGCAAGATCACGCCCAACACCACGACCGTCAAAATTCCCAAAGGCATGACGGACTTGACCAGCATGTCTAGGATTTCAAACTGTTCGCCGTCAAAACCCTTGTAGTACCAAACCAAAAGCAAGACAGACAGTACACAGCTGATGTAGAAGCCTATATAGAAGTTCTCAGGAACAGGTTCTGTTCTTGGTGCTTCAGAGTTGTCGCCATCTCCCAAGGCTTGCATGGGGGCGTCACCATCAGCTTCTGCTTTTTTGGTGTCCGTCTCAGCGCCGGGTGGCAATTGCACATCATTAGCACCAGGCGGCTCTTTGACGGAGTCAGCCCCGGGTGGCTCTTGTACGCCGTTGCTGGCGCCAGGAGGTTCTTGCACACCATTGCTGCTGGCTGAAGGTGGCTCTTGAACGCCACCGCTAGCACCAGGCGGCTCGGATACACCGCCTTGTGGAGCGGCTTCTTTGAGTGTGGTGTTGCTATCGGCTTGTGCGGGTTGCGAGATGGCGGCTTTGGCTGCATCGGCCGCATTGTTTTCCGCTTGTGAGTGGATCACGACAAACCACCAAACGGAGGCGAGGGTGACCAAGAGAGAGATCAAAGGCACCAAGCTCATCGCCAAGCTTTTGACCAACAACCACCAAGTGACGCGCAATTCAGCGACTTGAATTTGCAAAGCGCGCTGGGGGCGCAATACCGCAGAAATCAGTGCAGGCAAGATGCGTGGAGAATACTGTTGTCCCAAGGCTTGTAACCATGGAGAAACGGGTGCCCTGAGTTTTTCTTCGGGCAATTTAGGCGCTACTTTGGGGTCGATCAAAACCCAGCCGATCACATAGACCAAATACAAGAAAGCTAAGAAGAAGCCGGGGAACATAGCCGCGGCATAAAGCTTGACCACCGATTGGCCCGCGACCGCAGCGTACACAATGATCATCACGGAAGGCGGTATCAAAATACCCAAGGTGCCGCCAGCGGTAATCACGCCAGCTGCCAATCGCGTGTCGTAACCCGCATTCAGCATTGGGCGCATCGCAATCACGCCCATCAACACCACTACCGCGCCGACCAAGCCACTGGCAATGCCCCAGAAGGTACAAATTACCAAGGTGGCCACGGCCAATGAACCAGGTAAACGGCGAAACGCCAGTTGTACGCTGTGGAACATTTTGTCGACCAGCGCCCCGCGTTCCATCACATAGCCCATCAGCACAAAGAGCGGGATGGAGAGCAAGGTGTCGTTGGTCATCGCGCCGAAAGTGCGTTGGACCATCAGATTGAAAATCTTGTTGTCTAACCAAGGTTGGCTAGGGTCATAAAAGGCGGTGAAGCCAAATGCCATGCCTAAGCCCATGAGTGTGAAGGCTGTGGGGAATCCCATCATGATGACCACCACGATTAGGGCCAGCATGGCTAGGCCGAGTGCTGGATCACTCATGTGCGATCTCCTTTAGGGG
>RFTR01000255.1 GCA_009923345.1 Betaproteobacteria bacterium | reverse complement strand
GTGTTCTTGCCCTTCCACTTCTCAGGCCGTTGGCAAGGTGCGGACATGCTTGGGCATTACCCAAGTGGTGCAGCGCCTATCGTGCGAGGCGAAGCAGTCAACACGGCCACTACCTACGGCTATGACAGCGTCACCATGATGCAAGAGACCAAGACCACCGTTTGTAACGTAGAGCGTGCTTAAAGCGTCGCGTTAAAGGAGAAAAATCTATGGCACGCATGAAATTTATTTGTGACGCAGAGCGGTGCATCGAGTGCAACGGGTGCGTCACCGCTTGTAAAAACGAACACGAGGTGCCTTGGGGTGTGAATCGACGCCGCGTGGTCACCTTGAACGACGGTGTTCCCGGTGAAAAATCCATCTCCGTCGCTTGCATGCACTGCTCAGACGCACCTTGCATGGCAGTTTGCCCTGTTAACTGCTTCTATAAAACCGACGAAGGCGTGGTCTTGCATGACAAAGACGTTTGTATCGGTTGCGGCTACTGCTCATACGCCTGCCCCTTTGGCGCACCACAGTTCCCATCGCAAGGCACATTTGGCGTGCGCGGCAAGATGGACAAATGCACTTTCTGTGCTGGCGGACCAGAGGCCAATGGCAGCAAAGCCGAGTTCGAAAAATATGGTCGTAACCGTTTGGCTGAAGGCAAATTGCCTGCATGTGCCGAGATGTGTTCGACCAAAGCCTTACTCGCTGGAGACGGCGACGTGGTGGCCGATATCTTCCGCAACCGCGTAGTCAAGCGTAACAAAGGCGCTGAAGTGTGGGGTTGGGGCACTGCTTACGCTTCTGCCCAAGCTGGCCAAAAACCACAAGCCGAGGGAGCGAAGAAATGATCAAACATTCGCTCTTACTCCTACTAACGACCAGTGCGCTGGCGCTGAGTGCATGTGGCGAAAAAGCCCAATCGCTCGGAACTAAAAACGATGCAACCGCTTTTAGTGGTGCAAGCAATGCTTTTGTAGAAAAAGGCTGGCAAGCTGGTGACAAAACAAGTTGGGAGCGCCAATTAAATTCGCGTGCTCAATACGGCCAAAACGACTACACCCGTTCACCCTAAATAGGGGAGACAAGATGTCACGATTTATCTCCCACTTTTTGCTAGCGTTGTCGTTAGTCGCGTCTGTGTATGCGCAAGACAAAGCCCCGCCAGCGGTGCAAAGTGCCAACATCATGGATGTCAAACCAGAAGCTTCCCAAGCGGCTGGCTACGCTGAGCAAAACAATGGTGAGCGCGCCAAAGTGCAACCTGGTAACAACGCGCCCATGTGGCGTGATGTCGGCAAGGGTGCTAATGGCTACAGCAGTTTGCCTGTCAGCCAAGCGCCTGAGGCGGGCGTGTTGATACAACCATTTGTTGAATATCCTGGCTCCCGCCTGACCAATGCTGGCGAGGCGTGGCGGCAAGTGCGTAACAACTGGATCATTCCTTACGGTGGATCTCTCCTATTCATCGTCGGACTCGCTATTGCGATCTTTTATTGGCGCAAAGGCATGATTCGTTTGCATGGCGCCCCAACAGGTCGTCAAATTGAGCGTTTCACGCCATTCGAGCGCTCTGCCCACTGGAGCAACGCGATCGCTTTTGTTATCTTGGCCATCTCAGGTTTGGTGATGGCGTTTGGCAAATTCATTTTGCAACCTGTCATCGGCGACACACTATTTGGTTGGTTGTCCTATGTTTTGAAAAATGCGCACAATTTCGCTGGCCCTTTATTCGCTGTGTCTTTGATAGTCGTGTTCTTTACTTTTG
>RFTR01000254.1 GCA_009923345.1 Betaproteobacteria bacterium | reverse complement strand
CAAATTCTGCGCAAAGAAGTCAACGCCAGTGTCCATGCCGACTTGTTAAGTCGCCTAAAGACTGAGCTGTAAGAGAAGCGCTATGGCCGAACTCGCCACCATCGCCAGACCTTACGCGGAAGCTCTCTTCCAAGCGACTAAGAACGACTTGCAGGCAACTGCTGCTTGGCTCGACGAGCTCGCTGCGATTGCTGGCAACGCGCAGTTGTTGCAGTTCGCTTCCAACCCCAAGGCCACCACTGAGCAGGTCATGGGTGTGGTCAAAGGTGTAGCCAAGTCCCAACTATCCGCTGCGGCAGACAACTTTCTGCGCACCGTGATTGACAACGGTCGCTTGAGTGCATTGCCAGAAATGGCGGCTCAATACCGTGAGCATGTGAACGCGCAAAGCGGCTCGTCGGATGCCGTGGTGTACAGCGCTTTTGAAATCGCGCCTGCGGCTTTGGCCGATGTGACGGCGTTGTTGCAAAAGCGTTTTGGACGTACCTTGCACGTCAAAGTCGAAATCGAACCAGAACTCATTGGTGGAATTCGCGTCGTGGTGGGCGACGAGGTGTTAGACACCTCCGTCAAAGCCCGTTTGGATCAAATGAAAGTCGCGTTAATTGCCTGAGCCGCCGGCTCACCAGCAGTTAACACCTACAAGAAAGAAGGAAAGAGTCATGCAACTCAATCCAGCAGAAATCTCTGAGCTGATCAAGAGCCGTATCGAAGGTTTGGCCACGGACGCCAACATTCGTAACCAGGGCACCGTGATTTCGGTGACCGACGGTATCGTCCGCATCCACGGCTTGTCCGACGTGATGCAAGGTGAAATGTTGGAGTTTCCCAACAACACCTTTGGCCTCGCTTTGAACCTCGAGCGTGACTCGGTCGGTTCGGTGATCTTGGGTGAATACGAGCACATCTCCGAAGGTGATGTGGTCAAGTGCACCGGTCGTATTTTGGAAGTGCCCGTTGGCCCAGAGCTGATTGGCCGCGTGGTCAACGCCTTGGGTCAACCGATCGACGGCAAAGGCCCGATCAACGCCAAGATGACCGACGTGATCGAAAAAGTTGCGCCCGGTGTGATTGCCCGTGAATCCGTGAGCCAACCCATGCAAACCGGTTTGAAGTCGATTGACTCCATGGTGCCTGTGGGCCGTGGCCAGCGCGAATTGATCATTGGTGACCGCCAGACTGGTAAGACAGCTGTCGCGATCGACGCCATCATCAACCAAAAAGGTCAGAACATGACCTGCGTGTACGTGGCGATTGGCCAAAAAGCCTCGTCCATCAAAAACGTGGTGCGCGCTTTGGAACAAGCTGGCGCGATGGACTACACGATTGTGGTGGCTGCGTCTGCTTCTGAATCTGCCGCGATGCAATATGTCGCCGCGTACTCTGGTTGCACGATGGGTGAATACTTCCGTGACCGCGGCGAAGACGCATTGATCGTGTATGACGATTTGTCTAAGCAAGCGGTGGCGTATCGTCAAGTGTCATTGCTGTTGCGCCGCCCACCAGGCCGCGAAGCCTATCCTGGTGACGTGTTCTATTTGCACAGCCGTTTGCTAGAGCGCGCTGCCCGTGTCAATGCCGACTACGTCGAACACTTCACCAAAGGCGCTGTCAAAGGCAAAACAGGTTCACTGACCGCATTGCCAATCATTGAAACCCAAGCCGGTGACGTCTCTGCTTTCGTGCCAACCAACGTGATTTCGATCACCGACGGTCAAATCTTCTTGGAAACCTCGTTGTTCAACGCGGGTATCCGTCCTGCGATTAACGCTGGTATTTCAGTGTCTCGCGTGGGTGGTG
>RFTR01000253.1 GCA_009923345.1 Betaproteobacteria bacterium | reverse complement strand
GAGACACACTGATGCCTAAGCGTTCCGACCTCAAAAGTATTCTGATCATCGGGGCTGGCCCCATCGTCATTGGCCAAGCCTGCGAATTCGATTATTCGGGCGTACAAGCCTGCAAGGCTCTGCGCGAAGAGGGCTACAAAGTCATTCTGATCAACAGCAACCCTGCGACGATCATGACCGACCCTGCTACGGCAGATGTCACCTACATCGAGCCGATCACGTGGCAAACGGTTGAGAAGATCATCGCCAAAGAGCGCCCCGATGCGATATTGCCCACCATGGGCGGACAAACAGCGCTCAACTGCGCCCTAGATTTGTGGCGCAACGGCGTCCTCGACAAATACAAAGTCGAATTGATTGGCGCTACACCAGAAGCGATCGACAAAGCCGAAGACCGTCTGAAATTCAAAGACGCGATGACCAAAATTGGTCTGGGTTCCGCCCGTTCCGGCATCGCACACAGCATGGAAGAAGCTTGGGATGTGCAACGCACAGTCGGCTTTCCTACTGTCATTCGTCCGAGTTTCACATTGGGCGGCACAGGCGGCGGCATCGCCTACAACCCCGAAGAGTTCGAGACGATTTGTAAGCGCGGACTTGAAGCCTCTCCCACCAATGAGTTGTTGATCGAAGAGTCATTGCTGGGCTGGAAAGAGTTTGAGATGGAAGTCGTGCGCGACAAAGCCGACAACTGCATCATCATCTGCTCGATCGAAAACTTGGACCCGATGGGCGTGCATACCGGCGACTCCATCACTGTTGCTCCGGCCCAAACGCTCACCGACAAGGAATACCAAATCATGCGCAATGCCTCGTTGGCGGTGTTGCGTGAAATTGGCGTCGACACTGGCGGCTCCAACGTGCAGTTCTCGGTCAATCCCCAAGACGGCCGCATGATCGTGATCGAGATGAATCCGCGCGTCTCGCGTTCTTCTGCCTTGGCATCTAAAGCTACAGGTTTTCCGATTGCTAAAGTGGCCGCCAAGTTGGCAATTGGCTATACCTTGGACGAGCTACGCAACGAAATTACCGGCGGCGCCACGCCTTCGAGTTTCGAGCCGAGCATCGACTACGTGGTCACCAAAATTCCACGTTTCGCGTTCGAGAAATTCCCTACGGCTGACAGCCGTTTGACCACCCAAATGAAATCGGTCGGCGAGGTGATGGCGATTGGCCGCACTTTCCAAGAGTCGTTCCAAAAAGCTCTGCGCGGCTTAGAAGTCGGCGTCGACGGCTTGAACGAAAAAACCCAAGACCGCGAAGTGCTCGAGAAAGAACTCGGCGAACCCGGGCCTGATCGTATTTGGTATGTCGGCGACCAAAATTTCTGCGGCTGAGTTGCGCGCTCTTAAACGCAAAGGCTTTTCTGACCGCCGTTTGGCCAAGTTGCTCAAAACAACTGAGGCTGCAGTTCGCGCCCAAAGACACGCGGCCAATATCCGCCCAGTCTTCAAGCGGGTGGACACCTGTGCGGCGGAGTTTGCGACCGACACCGCCTACATGTATTCCACCTACGGCGACGAGTGCGAAGCGCAACCTACCAACAAGAAAAAAATTATGGTGCTCGGTGGCGGCCCCAACCGTATCGGCCAAGGTATCGAGTTTGACTACTGCTGTGTCCACGCCGCCTTGGCGATGCGCGAAGACGGTTACGAGACCATCATGGTCAACTGCAACCCCGAGACTGTCTCCACCGATTACGACACCTCCGACCGCCTGTATTTCGAGCCTCTGACTTTGGAAGACGTTTTAGAAATCGTCGACAAAGAAAAGCCACACGGCGTGATCGTGCAGTATGGCGGCCAAACGCCTTTGAAGCTCGCCTTGGGT
>RFTR01000252.1 GCA_009923345.1 Betaproteobacteria bacterium | reverse complement strand
CACCAAAAGTAACGGGCGCCAAAGGCGCCCGCATACTGGGTGGAATTTATCCAGCGTAAGTGAGTTTTTCCGGCTTAAAGCAGACTTTGCTTAGACCGAGAAAGAAGAGCCACAGCCACAAGTAGTTGTGGCGTTAGGGTTTTTAATCACAAACTGCGCGCCCTGCAAATCTTCTTTGTAGTCGATCTCTGCACCAACCAAATACTGGTAGCTCATCGCGTCGATCAACAAAGACACACCCGCTTTGGACATCGTGGTGTCGTCTTCGTTCACGATTTCGTCGAAGGTAAAGCCGTAAGAAAAACCTGAGCAGCCGCCGCCTTGCACAAACACGCGCAATTTCAAATCAGGGTTGCCCTCTTCGGCGATCAAATCCGCCACCTTGGCCGCAGCGCTATCGGTAAACACGATAGGTTCAGGCATCTCAGTTTGGATGTTTTCAGCAACAGCACTCATAAAGTTCTCCAAAAGCAATAAATAAAGTATAGCGGTTTAGTCGGGAATTGCCCAGCAGAAACGCGACAACCAAAGTGGTCATTAAAAAAGCCGCAAAGGCGAACCCCGCGGCTTTTGTGGCAAAACAGAAAACGATTAACGCTTGCTGAACTGCTTGCGACGACGCGCAGAATGCAAGCCGACCTTTTTACGTTCCACTTCACGTGCATCGCGGGTCACAAAACCAGCAGCCGACAAGACAGGCTTCAAAGCCGCGTCATAGTCGATCAAAGCACGGGTAATACCGTGGCGCACTGCACCTGCTTGACCAGACTCACCACCGCCGTGCACATTGACTTGGATGTCAAAAGCTTCGCCGTTGTTAGTCAGCAACAAAGGTTGTTTAGAAATCATGATCGAGGTTTGACGGCCGAAATACGCGGCGATGTCTTTGCCATTGATCGTGATCTTGCCAGAGCCTTTTTTCAGAAACACGCGGGCGACGCTGGATTTGCGACGGCCGGTGCCATTGTTCCATTCACCAATCATTGTGGGGCTCCTTAGATGTCCAGCACTTTAGGCTGTTGGGCACTGTGCGGATGCTCGGCGCCGCCGTAAACCTTGAGCTTCTTGATCATGGCGTAACCCAGAGGACCCTTGGGCAACATGCCCTTGACAGCCTTCTCGAGCGCACGGCCAGGATGCTTGGCTTGCATGTCACGGAAGTTGGTTCCGTAAATGCCGCCAGGGAAACCGGAGTGGCGATAGTAGACCTTGTCCAGGGCCTTGTTGCCCGTGACACGGATTTTGGAAGCGTTGATGACGACAATGAAGTCGCCGGTATCGACGTGAGGCGTGTAAATGGCCTTGTGCTTGCCGCGCAAACGGAGTGCTGCTTCGCTGGCAACACGTCCGAGCACCTTGTCGGTGGCGTCAATCACAAACCACTCGTGCTTCACGTCAGCGGGTTTTGCGCTGAACGTTGACATGGATTTCATCCTTGAGTTGGTTTGTTGGGTCCTTTTCCACGGTCGGTGTTCTTCTGACGAGAACCTCTTAGGTGGGATGATGTACTTCGCCGCGGGACCACTGTTGCGCTGCGAAGCCTTTGATTCTACGACAAAAATGCCAATGCCATCAAGCAGTTAGACGCAACCGGGTTACCATCGCCCCATGTTCAGTTACCGCCACGCCTTCCACGCCGGAAACCATGCCGACGTGCTCAAGCACGCCACCCTGATTTCGGTGTTGCGCTACATGACCGAGAAACCAGTGCCCTTGACCGTGGTGGACACCCATGCCGGCGCCGGTCTCTACCGTTTGGACGGCGACGCTGCTGCCACCAGCGGCGAAGTGGAGGAAGGCTTGCAAAAGCTGAGAAGTCACCTGGCGCAGCTTCCGAGTCCACCCTCTCCCCTGATTCA
>RFTR01000251.1 GCA_009923345.1 Betaproteobacteria bacterium | reverse complement strand
TGCGCGCTTGCTCGATACAAGCTTAATGGATATAGAGACGGCTTCGCGCGAGGCCCTCCGTCTCATTGAGGCAAGCCTTTCGCGTCAGGGATAATCCCGAAAGTCAGCTTTGGTCGGTCCAGCGCCGGCCTGCTTCTCAAAAAGAAGCGGTGGTTTCGTTCTCTTAGACGAAACGTCGATGCAAAGAAGACTTAACCCGAACACATGTTGCCGGCGCCCGGTCCTTTATTACGGGACCTTTCAGGAGACCCAATGGTATCGACACAAACAAATCCATCGCGCGAAGATTTCGCAGCGATGCTCGAAGAGTCGTTCAACAAGAGCGACTCGCTTGAAGGCTCAGTCATCAAGGGCAGAATCGTCGCGATTGAAAAAGATATGGCGGTGGTTGATCTCGGTTTGAAAACCGAAGGTCGCGTTGCTCTTCGTGAATTCACCGGTCCAGGCCGCGAAGGCGCGCCGGGCGTTGGTGACGAGGTGGAAGTCTATCTCGACCGTATTGAAAATGCGCTCGGCGAAGCCGTGATTTCGCGCGACAAAGCCCGTCGCGAAGAAAGCTGGGTCAAGCTTGAGAAGGCGTTTGAAGCCGCTGAGAAGGTCAATGGCGTCATCTTCAACGTCGTCAAGGGCGGCTACACAGTTGATCTCGATGGCGCAACGGCGTTCTTGCCACGCAGCCAAGTTGATATTCGCCCGATCCGCGATGTCGGACCGCTGATGAATATCTCGCAGCCATTCCAGATTTTGAAAATGGATCGTCGTCGCGGCAACATCGTTGTCTCGCGTCGTACGGTCCTTGAAGAGACACGCGCGGAAGCCCGCACCGAACTCGTTTCGAATTTGGAAGAAGGTCAGACCGTTGACGGTACCGTCAAGAACATCACCGAATACGGCGCATTCGTCGATCTCGGTGGTATTGACGGTCTGTTGCACGTCACCGACATGGCATGGCGTCGCGTCAACCATCCGTCTGAAGTTGTGACAATCGGTCAGCAGCTCAAGGTGAAGATCATCAAGATCAACCATGAGACGCATCGTATCTCGCTCGGCATCAAGCAGCTTCTCACCGATCCGTGGGAAGGCATCGAAGCGAAATATCCGATCAATGGTCGCCTCAAAGGCCGCGTCACCAACATCACCGATTACGGTGCATTCGTTGAACTCGAGCCAGGCATCGAAGGCTTGATCCACGTTTCTGAAATGTCATGGACAAAGAAGAACGTGCATCCGGGCAAGATCGTTTCGACATCGCAAGAAGTCGAAGTACAGATCCTCGAAGTCGACTCGTCAAAGCGTCGTATTTCGCTCGGCCTCAAGCAGACATTGCAGAATCCATGGGAAGCCTTCGCTGAGAAGCATCCTGTCGGTTCAGTTGTCGAAGGCGAAGTTAAGAACAAGACCGAATTCGGTCTCTTCATCGGTCTCGAAAACGATGTCGACGGTATGGTGCATCTGTCCGATTTGGATTGGTCACGTCCCGGCGAACAGGCGATCGAAGACTACAAGAAGGGCGATATGGTCAAGGCGCAAGTTCTCGATGTTGACGTCGAGAAGGAGCGTATCTCGCTCGGCATCAAGCAGCTTGGCGGCGATAAATTCGCTGAACCGGCTGAAGGCGCAAGCGACATCAAGAAGGGCTCGATCGTCACCTGCGAAGTGACGGAAGTGAAGGAAGCCGGTCTCGACGTGAAAATCGTTGGTACCGAATTCACGACCTTCGTGAAGCGCGCTGATCTTGCCCGCGACCGTGCCGAACAGCGTCCTGAGCGTTTCGCCGCTGGCGAGAAGTTCGACGCGCGCGTCACGATCTTTGATCGCAAGGCCCGCAAGGTGTCCGTCTCGATCAAGGCTCTTGAAATGGCCGAAGAAAAAGAAGCGATTGCCCAATATG
>RFTR01000026.1 GCA_009923345.1 Betaproteobacteria bacterium | reverse complement strand
CTAGACCGATTTATTTTTGGGGAATGGTTGCCGCAAAGCGATCAACCCTTAGATTTAGTCGGCGCGTCCATCGGTGCTTGGCGCATGGCGACTGCATGTTTGAACGATTCGGTGCACAGTCTGAAAAAACTGGAGCACGATTACATACACCAGCACTATGACGTGCAGCCAGGTCAGAAGCGCCCTAGTGCCAAGCAAGTGAGCGATGCATTTGGCGCCAGCTTGCAGAGTTTTTATGGTGGTCGCATGGAGGAAGTGCTGAACCATCCTAGATACCGATTGCATGTCGTGACATCCCACGGCAAACATCTATTAAACCGAGAGCATCGCGTTTGGACACCTCTGGGATATGCAGTGGCTTTTCTCACCAACTTGGTAAGTCGGCCTGCGATGGGAGCGTGGCTAGAACGTATCGTGTTTTCTGCATCGCATGCAAAACTGCCCTTTAGCACGCAAGACTTTAAAACCCAACACTTAGCTTTAACCGCCAGCAACTTTATGCCAGCCATACAAGCAAGTTGCTCGATTCCTTTCGTGTTGCAAGCGGTACATGACATTCCAAATGCGCCCACTGGCGCGTATTGGGACGGCGGTATTACCGACTACCACTTGCATTTGAACTACCAAACGACCAGCACCAGCCCCATTGTTTTGTATCCCCATTTCCAAAAAGCAGTGGTGCCTGGTTGGCTCGATAAAGCCTTGAAGTGGCGCCATGCATCCACCCCGTTTTTGGACAATATGGTGTTGTTGGCACCGAACCCAGTATGGGTGAAATCTTTACCCAATGGCAAATTACCCGATCGCAGCGACTTTGTGACTTATGGACACGATTTGTCGGCGCGCGTGAAAGTATGGAGTGATGCGGTCAGCGCCAGTCAACAACTCGCAGATGAATTTGCGCATTGGTTAGATGAGCCAGATATCGCTTTGGTTGAAAAACTCTGAATCTAAATGCTCTAAACCCAACTTCTTTAAACCCAAGTTACATCGCAGATTCCAGCATCTCGCGGTATTCCTGAGCCGTCGCAATACGCGGATTGGTTTTATGGCAATGGTCTGCCATAGCGCCTTCGATAATTTTGTCAAACCATGCGCGATCAACGCCCATCGCAGCAAGTCCTTTAGGCAAACCGAGTCTGGCGTTCATCGCGGTAATGGCTTGAGCAACGGCTTCGGCAGCCTCCATAGAAGACTTAGCCGATGCATCAGCACCGCCTACATCGCCTAAACCCATTGCATAGGCCATGCGTTGCAAGCGCTTGTCACGTTGCACCGATTCGGCGTGCGCATTGAAACGCACAACGGCAGGAAGAAACATGGCATTTAGCGTGCCGTGGTGGAGTTTTGGATTGACGCCGCCCAAGCTGTGGCTGAGGCTATGCACACAGCCCAATCCCTTTTGAAAGGCCATAGCGCCTTGCATAGAAGCACTCATCATGTTCAAGCGGGCATCGCGGTCTTGGCCGTTGTTGGTGGCACGCTCGATATAGGCCCATCCACGGGTTAGTCCATCCAAAGCGATACCGTCTGCGGGTGGATTAAAAGGGGCGGCCATAAAGGTTTCCATGCAGTGCGCAATCGCGTCCATGCCTGTGGCGGCTGTCAATCCGGGTGGCAGACCCAGGGTGAGTTCTGGATCTAACAGCGCCACCTTAGGCACCAAATGCCAAGAGTGGAAACCCAATTTACGGCCATCGTCCACGATGACGATCGCACCACGTGCAACTTCGCTTCCTGTGCCCGCAGTGGTAGGTACTGCAATCAAAGGGCAAACAGCAGGGGTGATTTTGGGAGAACCACCTTCGATGGTCGCGTAAGTTTTTAGAGCACCCTCATGGGTTGCTGCAATAGCGACACCCTTGGCGCAATCGATGGAGGAGCCACCGCCCACTGCGATCAAACCATCGCATTTATTGGCGTGGTAAACCGCTACCGCAGCTCTGACAGAGGCCTCGTTGGGATTAGACGGCGTTTGGTCAAACACTGCGACTGGCATGCCACCCAAGGCATCAAGTGCCTTTTGCAATATGCCGACCGCTTTGACGCCTTGGTCTGTGACAATCAATGGGCGGTGAATAGATGATTTTTCGCACTCGACCTTTAAGGTGCTGAGCACCCCGAAGTCGATCTGGATATTGGTGATGTAGAGAATTTGAGACATGGCACACTATAAAAGCCTTCAGCCTATTTTTCATCACTATGAGTCACCCAAGTAACCCTTATACGCAACTCACGCCTCGCACCCAAGAAGTCCTGCAAGCTATTGCCAAAGCCGGACGTCCGCCTATTACCACCCTGACCGCGCACCAAGCCAAAGAGGCTTACGCCTTGGGTGCTGGGATTTTGGAAGCACCGATGCCCACCATGGCCAGAGATGAAACTTTGAAAATCTCGGTGCGCGATGGTACGCAACTGCGTGCCAAGTTGTGGTCACCTATATCTCGCGAAGCTAGCCCCGCCTTACCTGTTTTGCTTTACTTTCACGGCGGCGGCTTTACGGTTGGCAGCCCAGAAACGCATGAGGGAGTCTGCAAACAATTGGCCCATTTGGCGCAATGCGCCGTGGTTTCTCTGGATTACCGTTTGGCGCCTGAATATAAATTTCCAACCGCGCACCGCGATGCCATCGATGCTTTGAAGTGGTTAGCACAGCACGCCCAAGCGCTGGGCTTAGACGTGCAACGCATTGCCATTGGTGGTGATAGCGCCGGCGGCACCCTAACTGCAGCCACAGCCATAGGCGCGCGCGACGCGGGTATCGCGTTGCGCTTGCAACTCATGTTTTATCCAGGATGCGCGGCTGACCACATGGCGTCTGCCGATACATTTGCAAAAGGCTTTTTGCTGGAGAAAGACAGCATCGACTACTTCTACGGCCACTATTTAGAACACCCCAGCCACCGCCAAGATCCCCTGTTCTCGCCATTGGTCGAAGCCAATGTGTCTGATGTTGCGCCAGCGTGGATTGGTCTGGCCGAGTGCGACCCATTGGTGGATGAAGGCATTGCCTATGGCGACCATTTGCGCATGGCAGGCGTGCCTGTGGATTTAAAGATTTACAAAGGCGTGGTGCATAGTTTTATTCAGATGGGACGGATGATTCCAGAAGCCTTGACTGCCCATGCTGATGCAGCAAAGGCCTTAAGAACGGCCTTTAAGCTGAAGGAGCCAGCATGACGCGCGACGATTTTCAGTTGCTACACCGCCTTCGGGTGCGCTGGGTTGAGGTGGACTTACAAAAAATTGTCTTCAACGGCCACTACCTGATGTACTTCGACACCGCCATGGCGGACTATTGGCGCGCATTGGCCATTCCCTACGAAGACACCATGCACCATCTAGGCGGTGATTTGTACGTCAAAAAAGCCAGCTTGGAATACCACGCGTCTGCCCAGTACGACGATAGGTTAGATGTGGGCTTACGGTGTCAGCGCATCGGTAATTCGTCTATCCAATTTGTGGGCGGAATATTTTGTGGCGATCAATTGTTGATCACCGGTGAGTTGCTCTATGTTTACGCCAATCCCAATACCAAAACATCTATGCCCGTGCCACAGGTGTTGCGCGAAACCATGCTGGGCTTCGAAGAAGGACAAACAGTCACTACCTTGGAAACAGGACACTGGAGTACTTTGAAAGACAAAGCCCAGCCAGTGCGTACACAAGTGTTTGTTCTAGAGCAAGGCATCGATGCCAAAGACGAATGGGACACAGCTGACGCGGATGCTGTGCACGCAGTGATTACCAATCGTTTTGGTCATCCTTTGGGGACAGCGCGTTTGTTGAAGAAGTCCCCAGGGGTTGCCCAGATAGGGCGCATGGCTGTGGTGCGCGTGATGCGCGGGTCGGGGCTTGGTGGGCAGTTGTTAAACGCCTTGGTGGATATTGCCAAAGCACGCGGTGACAAAGAAGTGCACTTACACGCCCAAACCAGCGCCCAAGCTTTCTATGCGCGTGAAGGATTTATGCCCGTGGGAGAACCGTTTGATGAGGTAGGTATTGCGCACATTGAAATGCGTAAAGCTCTAGTCGCTTGATAACGCTACGTTGCTTGATTTATGGAGAAGAAGCAAATCCGTTTTGAGAGATCAGATATCGTCTTTCAAAGCATATGGCAACGGTAAGACATGGAGTTGCGGGCCAGCAGTTGTTCCTACATGCAACAACTTGTTTTCGTCCACCACGCTCGTTTGTAGTTCCACAATCGCGTAAGTCTGGTCATTCACGGAAGCGACTTGCGCTACCAAGCCACAGGGTTGGTCGGTGGCGTCACTGGTGAAAATTTCTTGCCCGGCTGAGATAGCTCCAGCGCTTTGCACCACATAGGCACGGCGCTTCAAAGTGCCCCTGAACTGGCTACGGGCGACTACTTCTTGCCCTGGGTAGCACCCCTTTTTGAAATTCACGCCATCGACCGACTCGTAATTGAGCATTTGCGGCACAAAGGCTTCAAAGGTGGCAAGTTCCACCCATGCAATGCCACTCATGACTTCGCCTAACTGCCAATGCGCAGGGTCTAGGGCAGGATATTGGGACAAGTCGGGGACGCTTGATGCCAGCATGAGCGCGCGAGGTTGGCCCATTGCGGGGTAAAGCGTCAACACATGCGCTTGGGCAGACTCCCAAGAGTTGCAACTCCAAGCATGTTGGGTTGTCGAAAATTCTTGGGGGCTGGTGTGGGTTGCAGCTTCTTGCGAAATCTTCGTCATAAGAGACTCTAAAGACTTTCCAGCAATCCCCGTTAAATGGAAATCAGCCGTCGCATCCGTCAGCTTCACCTTGGCACGCAACACAAACATCGACAAACGTTTCACAGTTTGGGCGATCAGATCGCGCCGGCACACCAACAACACTTCATTGAGGCTGGGCTTGCAAAACACAAAGCTCGCTTGCATACGTCCTTTGGCGTTGCAAAAAGCGCCCAAATGGCATTGGTCTGCCTGCATCAGCAAGACGTCTTGGGTGAGTTGGTTATGGAGAAAGTTGGCAGCGTCTTCGCCCGAAGCGCGGATCACCCCCAAATGGGGCAGGGGGGCGACACCATCTAGGACGGGTAAGTGGGAGAGTGTGGACATCTCTGAATTATCATGCCCGACATATTTTGGCGAATGTGTAAGGTTTAAATGAAACGGATCGGCCAGCTGTTTGGCTCTTTGTTGCTGGTGCTCGTATTAGTTAGTGCCGTCACGACATGGTGGGTCATGCGGCCTTTGACTTTGACCAATCCGACCGTCGATATCTCCATTGAGCCCCAAACCACGGTGCGCGGCATTGCGCAAGTGGTTGCCGATTCAGGGGTAAATGTTGAACCCGTGTTGTTATATGGATTTTTTCGAATCAGTGGCCAATCGCGCAAACTGCGCGCTGGCAGTTATGAAATCAGCCAAGGTGAGTCCGTCCTAGACCTTTTGCGCAAACTCAGCCGTGGCGAAGAAAGTCTCAAAACCGTGGGATTAATAGACGGCTGGACTTTCAAGCAATTTAGAGCGGCCTTGGCCAAAGCACCCAACCTCAACCATGACAGCCAAGGACTTAGCGACGCAGAACTCATGGCGCGCTTAGGAAAACCGGGCGTTGCACCGGAAGGGCGTTTTTTTCCTGATACCTACACCTATGGCAAAGGCGCTTCTGAATTACGGGTGATGCAACGCGCGCTCAATGCCATGGACAAACAATTGGCAGCCGCTTGGGCAAAGCGGGACACCTCCATTATTTTGAAAACGCCGGATGAAGCGCTGATATTGGCCAGCATTGTCGAAAAAGAAACGGGCAAAGAAAGCGACCGCGGCATGATCAGCAGCGTGTTTCACAACCGCTTACGTATCAACATGCCTTTGCAAACCGACCCCACCGTGATTTACGGCATGGGTGATGCCTTTGATGGCAATCTACGGCGCGCGGATTTGAAATCTGATCACCCTTGGAACACCTACACCCGCAAAGGACTGCCTCCCACCCCTATCGCAATGCCTGGACGCAATGCACTACGCGCCACCCTGCACCCTGATACCAGCGATGCGCTGTATTTCGTAGCGCGCGGGGATGGAAGTAGCGCATTTAGCGAAACGCTGGAAGCACACAATGCCGCAGTCAATCGCTACCAACGCGGCGGAGCCAGTCAACCCAGCAACGGCGCACAGGCAAAATAGGTGTTTTACTCACACTGGCGTTTTGGCGAAACTGGCGTATTAACGAAATTGGCATGACAAAAACTGGGCTATTCATTAGTTTCGAAGGCATCGATGGGGCGGGTAAATCGACCCATATCGAGGGCTTGGCCGCTGCTTTCAAAGACCAGGGCCGTCAAGTCACCTTGACAAGGGAGCCGGGTGGTACGCCCTTGGCAGAAACACTGCGAGAGTTGGTCTTGCACAAGCCGATGGATCCTTTGAGCGAAGCGTTGTTGATATTCGCAGCCCGTCGCGACCACTTACAACAGGTTATCGAGCCCGCCTTGGCGCGTGGCGATGTGGTGCTTTGCGACCGTTTTACCGATGCAACCTTCGCCTACCAAGGCGGTGGGCGTGGCTTTGATTTGTCGGTGCTTAACCAATTAGAACAATGGGTGCAGGGCAATGCAGACGGTCTTCGCCAGCCAGACCTGACGATTTGGTTCGAGTTGGAACCGCGCATTGCCGCCGAACGTTTGGCCGTTGCCCGTGTGCCTGACAGATTTGAGTCGCAACCGGTAGCTTTTTTTGAGCAAGTTCACTTGGGCTACGCCAAGCGCGCGGATGCAGATCCTTCGCGATTTACCCGCGTCGATGCGTCTAAAACCAAACATGCGGTTTGGCAGCAAATTACCCGCGCTCTGGTGCAAAAAGGCTGGTTGTCCATCATGGTGCCCACACCGGCTGGGTTGGAATAAAGCATGTTGGATTCACACCTTTCTGCAAATTCTGGCCCTCAGCTCTCGTCTTGGTTGCATCAGCAACTCTCAACTTTGCTTTCACGCCGCGGACATGCTTGGCTTTTGCAGGGCCCATCGGGGCTAGGCCAATACAACTTGGCCTTAGAACTTGCCCGCGCTTGGTTGTGCGAAAACACCACCCCAGCCGGTGCCTGCTATCAATGTTCCAGTTGCCATTCGGTGGATGTCCGCTCGCATCCAGATTTATGCGTGCTCATGCCCGAGACAGTGGCACTCGAATTAGATTGGCCTCTGGACGAAAAGTCGCAAAAAGAGATAGACGACAAGAAGCGCAAGCCCAGCAAAGAAATTCGCGTCGAAGCTGCGCGCGAGATGATCAACTTCACCCAACATACCCGCTCAGGCGGGCATACCAAGGTGGTGTTGGTCTACCCCGCAGAACGAATGAACCACGTCACGGCCAACGCGATTTTGAAAACCTTGGAAGAGCCCCCAGGTGAATGCCGTTTTGTCTTGGCGAGCGAGGCCGCTCATGTGCTGCTGCCCACCATCCGTAGCCGTTGCCAAACCCACACCATGGTCTGGCCAGAGGAACAACAAGCCTTGGAATGGTTGGTATCTCAAGGGCTAGTGGCTGCAGACGCCAAAGCCACGTTGAGCGCTGCGGGGGGGCGGCCTGAAGACGCTTTGGACCTTGCCAACGCAGGTCTCAAGGCTTCACAATGGTCAAGTTTTCCTTTGATGGTGAGTCGCGGCCAGCTTGCCGCACTTGCAGACTTAACACCGGCCCAAGCGATTGATCGCTTGCAAAAACTCTGTCATGACATGCTTACGATGCATGCAGGCGCGACGCCTAGGTTTTTTGAGGTGGCGGATTTGCAAGCCTTGTTGGGTAATGCTAGAGGTGGTTCAAGTGCTTTAAGTGCTTCAGCTTCGGTGGCCAAAGGGACTGGTAACAATGCCTCTCCTGGCGCCATGCACTCCTTGACGCAATGGGCCAAAGACTTGATGGAAGCCGCCCGCACCGCCCAGCACACCTACAACCCCGGCTTGATGCTAGAGGCTTTGATGGCGCAAGCGCAACAGGCTTTGCGATAAAAGGCCAATGAGGTTTGTCCACATTCTCTCGATTGCCCAACAGCATCTAATTTTTCTATGTTCACAGATTCCCATTGCCATCTGAATTTCCCCGAATTGGCCCAAAACATAGATGCCATTCGGGCCTCCATGGTCGAGGCGCAAGTCGACAGGGCTTTGGTCATCAGCACCCAACTTGAAAAATTTCCAGAGGTACATGGTTTGGCCATGCAATTCGACAATTTTTGGGCAACAGTGGGGGTGCATCCAGACAGCGAAGGGGTGCAAGAGCCTTCGGTCGAAGAACTGGTCAAACTCTCACAACTCGCTAGGGTGGTCGGCATTGGCGAGACTGGTTTGGACTATTACCGGTTGGAAGGGCGCTCCATCGCCGATATGGAATGGCAACGCCAGCGTTTTCGCAACCATATCCGTGCAGCGCAACAAGTGCAATTGCCGCTGGTTATCCACACCCGAAGTTCTTCCGCTGACACCATCGCTATCTTGAAAGAAGAGGGCGAAGACGCTTCTGAAAGTAGTGCGGGAGGGGTTTTTCACTGCTTCACAGAAACAGCAGAAGTGGCGCGCGCGGCGCTTGATTTGGGCTTTTACATCTCGTTTTCAGGCATATTGACCTTCAAAAATGCCCAAGACTTGCGAGATGTCGCCCAGTTTGTGCCTATGGATCGCATCTTGATCGAGACGGACAGCCCGTATTTGGCGCCGGCACCGCATCGAGGCAAAACCAATAATCCTTCCTATGTTCCATTTGTCGCCAAGCAAATTGCGAACATCAAAGGCGTATCGTCAGAAGTTGTTGCAGAGGTCACAAGTCGTAATTTTGAACAATTATTTAGGGGTGTTTTAAATTGATAAATAACTTTAAGATACTTTTATATCTATATGTTTTAATTGGATTTTCTATTTCTAAAGCTGGTGCTTTTGACGATTTTTTCAAAGCCATCGTTTTTGACCAAGTCCCAGTAGTCAGCAAACTGATTGATCGAGGAATGGACCCCAACACGCCCACTGAAAAGGGCGAGCCAGCATTGGTTTTTGCCATCCGGTCTGGCGCCCCTAAAACCGTTGCTTATCTTCTGAAGCAACCCAGTATCCAAATTGACGCCACCAATATGGCTGATGAGACGGCCCTGATGTTGGCAGCCAACGCCAACGACCTTGTATCAGCCCAACTATTGATCGATGCGGGCGCATCTGTCAATCGCCCAAATTGGACTCCTTTGCATTACGCAGCCAGCAAAGGACATACAACCATGATGCGCTTATTGATCGAAAACGATGCGTATATCGACGCCGAGAGCCCCAATGGCACCACGCCACTGATGATGTCTGCATATTACGCGACGCCAAAAGCCGTCAAACTCATGCTCGAAGAAGGCGCAGATCCAAGATTGCAAAACAAAGATGGACAAACCGCTTTGGACATGGCTCTGTCTAAAGATAAAAAAATAAGCGCGCAATACATCAGAGTGTTTATAGATGCGCTCGAGGCGAAAGAGAGCCAGTAAGAAAGAAGATAGAAGTCATCTTGCATTCTCTTTCATAAACTTTACATAATATACATCGTATGCAATTAAATAAAGTGCGAGCCATCAAGCCTTAGCAGGAACCGGCAGTTGTAAAGCCTTGAATTCCAAGAACTCCTCAAATCCGAATTTACCGTTTTCACGACCATTGCCAGATTGCTTATATCCACCAAACGGCGCGTTGCTGTTGAACGGAGAACCATTGATATCGACTTGGCCTGTGCGAATGCGTCTTGCGACAGCAATCGCATGGTCTTGGTCTGCACTCCAAACGCCGCCGCCTAAACCGTAAATGCTGTCGTTGGCGATGCGAATCGCTTCTTCTTCATCTTTGTACGTAATGATGACCAACACTGGGCCAAAAATTTCTTCTTTAGCCAAGGTATCTGTGGCCTTGACCCTCAAGATGGTTGGATGAACAAAGTAGCCTTTATCAAACGATGGTTTTTGCGGGCCACCAGCAACAACTTCCGCACCTTCCTTTATCCCTTGCTCGATGAAATGGACAACACGGTCACGTTGTGCGGCACTCACCAAGGGGCCCAAACGGGTGTTTTCATCCAAACTTGGACCTAAGGTGAGCTTGGCGATAGCGGCTTGCGCCAACGCCTTGGCTTCTTCATAGCGGTTCTCAGGCACCAACATACGGGTGTGGGCTGAACAGGTTTGACCACTGTTGAGCATACAAGCCGATACGCTACCTTTCACAGCAGTCGCCAAATCTGCATCTTCCAATATGACACTTGCAGATTTGCCGCCCAATTCCAACGCAACGCGCTTGATGCTTTGTGAAGCCAACTCGCCAACCCGCTTACCTGCGCGGGTGGATCCAGTGAAACTCACCATATCGACCTCGGGATGGCTGGCTAAAACCTCACCCACTTCAGGTCCTGTGCCATTGACTAAGTTAAAAACACCGGCTGGTAATCCACTGTCATGGATGATTTCAGCCAAGATCATGGCGTTCACAGGCGCAATTTCACTAGGCTTCAACACAACGGTGCAACCAGCCGCTAGTGCGGGGGCTACTTTCAAAGTAATTTGGTTGAGCGGAAAGTTCCAAGGCGTGATGCAACCGACAACGCCAACAGGCTCGCGGACCACTAACGAATTGCCCACTTGTTCTTCCCAAACAAAACGACGCGCCACTTTGGCGGCATTGCCCCAGTTGAAAACTGGGCCGCCCACTTGAATCATCTTGGCCAATTTAATAGGCATGCCCACTTCGCGCGCTATGGCAGTGCCCATTTCATCGGTTCTATCTTTGAGGCCTTGGACTATCTTGTCGATGTAGCCGCAACGTGTCTCCAGAGGCAATTTCGACCAGCTATCAAACGCGGCTCTGGCCGCTAGTACAGCCTGCTCCGCCTCCGCTTTGGTGCCTTGCGGAACACTGGCAAATACCTCTTCACTGGTGGAGTCATGGACTTCAAAGACTTTGTCGGATTGGGCTTTGACCCATTGGCCGTTGATGTAATGGTTGGCGTAGTTTTTCATGGGAAGCTCCAATGCTGACTTAACTAAATAAAAATGATTTGTAAGGTTGACTTCGAGAAGTTTTGAATCTCAGAAAAATACGAAAGGATATTGAAGGGTATAAATTAGGAATGCGCTTCATGCGCCCACAAAATCAAAGCTTCGCGGTCTTCCACCACCAAGCTCACTTTTTTACCGACAGGCAGACACACCTTGGTTTGCACATGACCAAAAGGTAAGTCTGTCAAAACAGGCGTTTTAGTCTGCGCGCGTAGCCAATCAACAACGCTTTGTAATTTGAAACCTCTGTCGTGCGGTGTCAGTTTGTATTGGGTAAATTGCCCCAACACCACCGCTTTTTGCTTAGCCAAAACACCCACATGCAACAGCTGGGTAAGCATGCGCTCAATGCGGTAGGGGTGTTCGCTGATGTCTTCTAAAAACAAAACACCACCCTTGATTTGCGGGAAATAAGGCGTTCCCAAGAGGCCCACCAGGACGGACAAATTGCCGCCCCACAACACAGCATCTTGCGCCCAAACGCCCTCTCGTTTGTGCGACAAAGCTTCTGTGCAAATCGCTGACAAGCGCCACCCTGCCCCTTCGCCCTGCCCGCTCAGCATGTCGTCAAAACAGGCTTCCATGATGTCGTCAGGTTGCTCCTGACCAAAGTCTTCGCCTAGCGCTGGGCCGGCCCAAGACTGACCCCCCGTTTTCGCAAGCAAAGCAGACTGAAACGCAGTGAAGTCGCTCAAGCCTACAAATCGCGTCCCTTTTTGCACCGCTTTGGCTACTTTTTTGTAGTCAATGCCAGGAAGAATTCTTGTTAAACCATAGCCACCTCTGCTAATCAAAGCGACGTCGGCGCCACTGCTGGCAGCACGGTGGATAGCGGCCATTCGGGTGGCGTCGTCGCCAGCGAAACGCGTGCTGCTGGCTAACGCGTCAGCATCGACTTCGACAGAGTGCCCGAGCTTTGTCAATCGTTGGATGCCGCGTTTAAAAGCTTGCTTGTCGCGCACCGCGCCGCTCGGGGAATAAATATAAATATGGGCCATGGCTGAATTGTCTGCGGAATCTTTAAGCGGTGTTACCGACTTTGCTGGCCTTGTGTTGCTCGCGCCGCATTTCAAAAAAGGTTTGTAATTCTTGGACGCATTCAGCAGCCAAGACACCACCAGTGATTTGGGTGTGGTGATTGAGTTGTAGGTTGTCAAACAAGTTCAATACAGAACCTGCTGCGCCAGTTTTAGGCTCTGGCGCACCATAGACCAAGCGAGATAGACGGGCGTGCATAGCGGCACCGCTACACATGGCGCAAGGCTCCAACGTCACGTAGAGCGTGCAACCTTCCAGACGGTAGTTATCCAAATTTTGGGCCGCAAGCCGCAGGGCGTTAATTTCAGCGTGGGCAGTTGGGTCCTTCAGACCCAAAGGAGCGTTATGTGCAACGGCGATCACTTCACCATTTTTGACGACCACAGCACCAACGGGAACTTCACCGGCTAATGCACCCGCCTTGGCCTGTGCCAAAGCAAGTTGCATAAAGTGCTTATCTTCTTGCCCAGTCATGCGGGAGTGGGACCGCCCAGGCTTTTAAAACTTACGCTTGGCAGCAGGTCCGCCAGCGTTTGTAGGTCCCTTGCCTTCGATATGACGGAAGGTCACACGGGCTTTGTTCATGTCATAAGGAGAAAGTTCTACAGTGACCTTGTCCCCTTCAATAATGCGAATCCGGTGCAGACGCATTTTTCCAGCCGTGTATGCAATCAGGGAGTGACCGTTTTCCAGGGTGATGCGATAACGCGAATCGGGCAAGACTTCCGTCACGACCCCCTTCATCTCGATCATTTCTTCTTTTGCCATGTGTGTAGTCTTTTATCCGTAAATTACCTTAATCCGCTATTGTAGGATGCTTCTGTTTAGATTTAAGGAGACCCAGCCATGCGACTTACCCCAGAGCAACGCCAGCACTTTGACGAACACGGTTATTTGTTTTTCCCCAGCCTCTTCAACCCACAAGAAACACAAAATTTAGTGGATGCCGTACCTGAGTTGTATAGCCGCCAAGAGGCCTATAACGTGCGCGAAAAGGGTAGCCAAGCGGTGCGCACCAACTTTGCTGCGCACTTGTACAGCAAACCTTTTGCCAAACTTGCGCGCCACCCCCGCATGGTGGAACCCGTGGAAGACTTGTTTGGCGAAAAGCTCTACATGCACCAATTCAAAATCAATGGCAAGATGGCATTTGAAGGTGATGTATGGCAATGGCACCAAGACTATGGCACTTGGCTCAACGACGACATGATGCCCACCGAGCGCGCGATGAACGTCGCTATCTTTTTGGACGATGTGAATGAATTCAATGGCCCCTTGATGTTCATCCCCGGTAGCCACAAAAAAGGCGTGATCGATGCCAAGCACGATCTCACCACCACCAGTTATCCCCTTTGGACGGTTGACAACGAACTTATCACCCAATTGGTGCAACGCGCTGGCGACAAAAAAGGCGGCATCGTAAGCCCTACTGGCCCTGCTGGCTCGATGATCTTGTTCCACAGTTGCTTGGTCCATGCTTCTACCAGCAACCTCTCGCCCTGGAACAGGGTCAGCGTTTACCTGAGTTTGTGTGCTGTGTCTAACCACATCCGCAGACACAAGCGCCCAGAATTTATTGCGCACAGAGATTTCACACCCATCGATTGCTTGCCCGATGATTGTTTGATCAAAGACTACCCCGTCGATTTACCTTGGGCTAATGGCATGCCAGCAAGCGCTATGGAGA
This sequence comes from Betaproteobacteria bacterium, assembly GCA_009923345.1. Classification (GTDB taxonomy): domain Bacteria; phylum Pseudomonadota; class Gammaproteobacteria; order Burkholderiales; family Burkholderiaceae_C; genus Limnohabitans. Next base: position 2,452 of record RFTR01000026.1, on the reverse strand, counting down.
CCTCCTTAGAAGAAATGCAGGTTGCCGCATGAATTTGCACGCCAAACTTTTACAACGCCAATCAGAAAACCGACCTATCCGAATCGGATTAATTGGCGCTGGCAAATTTGGGTCCATGTATCTGGCGCAAATTCCTAGAACACCTGGCGTGCATTTGGTGGGTATCGCTGATTTATCACCCGATGCCGCACGCACCAATCTCGCGCGCGTGGGTTGGAATCCAGAAAAATTAAACGCCTCTAATTTAGACCAAGCCGTCAAAGAAGGTAGCACCTGCATTTCTGAAGATTGGCAAAGCTTGGTGCGTCATCCATCTATTGACATCGTGGTGGAGTGCACTGGTTCGCCATTGCACGCTGTCGATCATATTCTTGAATCCTTTGCACATGGCAAACATGTGGTCAACGTCACAGTGGAGGCCGATGCATTTTGTGGCCCTCTTTTAGCCAAACGTGCGCAAGCTGCAGGCGTGGTGTATTCACTTGCATTTGGTGACCAACCCGCTTTGATTTGCGACTTAGTAGATTGGGCCCGCACTTGCGGCTTTCCCGTGGTGGCTGCAGGACGCGGCCACAAGTGGTTGCCTCACTTTTGTGAATCCACACCAGAAACAGTCTGGGGCTATTACGGCTTAACACCTGAGCCCCAAAATGTTCAACAGCTTTTTAGATGGATCGAAACCTTCAATTGAAAGCACGGCTGTTTCCAATGCCACTGGTTTGGGCGTCCCCAGCAATGGTTTGTTGTATCCGCCAGCCAGCGTTGAAGACATTCCTTATGTCACACGCCCTATTTCTGAAGGCGGCGTTTTGGAACGCAAAGGCATGGTGGAAGTCATCTCCTCATTAGAAACAGATGGCCGTCAAATCCCTTACGACATTCGCATGGGTGTGTGGGTCACCGTGGAAGCCGAAACCGATTACATCAAAAACTGTTTTGAAGAATACAACGCGCACACCGATCCATCGGGGCGCTATTTCACGCTTTACAAACGTTGGCATTTGATTGGTTTAGAAGTGGGGGTGAGCGTTGCCAGTGTTGCTTTACGAAATGAACCTACAGGCGTCGCAACAGATTGGAACGCCGATGTAGTGGCTACTGCTAAACGCGATCTGAAACCCGGCGAATTGCTCGATGGCGAAGGTGGTTACACCGTGTGGGGAAAATTACTTCCTGCGTCCACTTCCAAAAAAATGGGCTGCTTACCTTTAGGCCTAGCCCACGGCGTCAAATTGGTGCGTCCAGTTGCCAAAGGCCAAAGCCTCAGTTGGGACGATGTGGAAATGGACACAACCACGCACGCCTACAAAATTCGCCGCGAAATGGAAACAGGCTACAACTTTTAATTCATGCAAACGGGCTATCCACTGCGACTGATAAGGCTTGGTTGTTGGATGGCGGTTGTTTCTTTACTGGGCTCTAGTAGCCTATGCGCCCAGTCCGTTGAAGCAACTGAAGGCCTGCGCATCATGGCTGACAGGAACACGGGCAACTGCGTGTCTTGCCATGAGATTCCTGCTTGGAAAGACAGTACCCAAAGCGCAAATCGACTCACACTGCAAGGAAATTTCGGACCTTCCTTGCAAGGGGTGGGTTCGCGTTACAACAAAGAACAACTCCGTCAATGGATAGTGGATGCACGCGTCATCCACCCCAACACCTTGATGCCACCTTACGGTACTACAGAGAGACTTAATCTACCCGCTCGGCAAGAGAATTTGTTGACGCAAAAGCAGATAGATGCAGTGGTTGATACGCTAACCACTTTTACACAAGCGCCCGTTTCAACTAAAGATGAAAAATCATCTGAAGTACTTACAGCCTCCGGCTTGGCGCAATTGCAATCTGCTACTGCGATGAACCCTATTGGACTTTGGATTGACGAAGGCAAACGCAAGTGGGAGAAAGATTGCAACGCTTGCCATGCGCTTGAAAAGGTCGTGAAAGCAGTTCCTAATTTTCCAAAGCTAGATGCTTCTCAAAAACTGATCAACCTAGAAGATCAAATTTTAGTTTGCCGAAATAGGAATACGGCTGCTCCGACAGCATCGGCATCTAGTCAATTTTTTTCCAATGATGACAACGCTACTTTAGAGTTCAGCACGTTCTTAAACGATGCTGCACGGCAACTTGCCATCAACATCGCACCGCCTACAAACCCATCGCTTGCAACCATTTGGAAGCAAAATTTAGCTGATGGAGAAAGGCTTTTCAAAACCCGTATGGGACATATGAACCTATCGTGCCAACAATGCCACGATGGCAAGGTAGGCACCTCCATGCGTGCGCAAAAAATTACGGTAGGCCACCCAACTGGCTTTCCTGCTTACCGCATCAGTTGGCAAGGTTTGGGGTCGATCGAGAGACGCATCAGGGCTTGCTATTCGGGCGTGCAAGCGCAAGTTCCAGCACCACAAGATATTCGTCTACGACAGCTCGAGTTGTATTTAAA
>RFTR01000250.1 GCA_009923345.1 Betaproteobacteria bacterium | reverse complement strand
CCATTGCATTCCAGTCCACACGATATCGCTTGGCTGGCTTTGTTGGGATTGGTTCAGTTAGCCATTCCTTGCACCTTGTTGGTGTTTTGTGCGCGTATTTTGTCTGCTCCTGAAATTTCTTTGCTCTCATTGCTAGAAGTTTTGTTTGGAATATTTTTAGCATGGGTGGGTGCCGGGGAAGAACCTAGCGCGCGCGTCATCGGTGGTGGAGCTTTGGTCATCGTCGGTCTAGTGGTGAATGCCTATGGCATGAAAACTAAAACTTTGGAGGAAACAAAGTCATGAGTGTCTATAGCGAAGAAGTTGTATCCGAAAAAGTGGGGGCTATAGGCTTTATTACCTTGAACCGCCCTAAAGCGTTGAACGCTTTGTCCTTACCCATGGTGAGAGAACTCACCCATGTATTGCGTGGTTTTGAGGTGGATTCAGAGGTGCTCGCTGTGGTTATCCGTGGCAGTAACAAAGAGGGTCCCTTCGGTGCTTTTTGTGCTGGCGGAGATATTCGCTACTTTCACCAAGCGGCGTTATCTGGCGACGCTAGCCTAGAAGACTTCTTCACGGAGGAATACAACCTCAACCACATCATTCACACCTATACCAAACCCTATATTGCTTTGATGGATGGCATTGTGATGGGCGGTGGCATGGGTTTGAGCCAAGGCATAGCGTTGCGTCTAGTCACAGAACGCACGCAAATGGCAATGCCTGAAACGCAGATTGGTTTGTTTCCAGATGTCGGCGGCGGTTATTTTTTGAGCCGTTGCCCAGGCAACACCGGTGAGTACCTAGCGCTTACGGGGCAGTTATTGCGTGGCGCGGAATCGCTTGCTGTAGGTTTAGCAGATGTCTGCATAGATTCTCAAGCCTTATCCGCTTTGTGGGATGGCTTAAAAAGCAAACAGTGGAAACATGGTGATGATATTTTGACTTGGGTGAAAGAGCAAGCCTCTAGCGTACCGGCTAGCCCTGCATGGTTAAACGCACATATAGACACCGTATTTCGTTTACCCACAGTCAACCAAATGGTGGACGCATTGGGTCAAATGGTTCTCAACGAACCAGAGGGCTGGGCGGCCGAGACGCTCAAAGCGCTTAGACAGCGCTCGCCCTTGTTATTGGCCGTGAGTTTGGAGCAAATTCGTCGTGGCAGAACGATGGGTTTGTCTGATGAATTACGAATGGAGCGCGATATGGTGCGCCATTGTTTTCATGCAGACCACTTGTTTCGGCGTGGCGCTCAAACCGATACAGCAGAGGGAATACGGGCTTTGGTGATAGACAAAGACCGCCAGCCCAAATGGATACCTGCCACCATTGAAGAGATAACACCAGACATGGTGCAACCATTTTTTCAAAGCCCATGGCCTACGGCTTTGCATCCTCTAAGGCATTTGGTGGATTCGTATTGAATTGCAGGGCACACCGAACTAGGTGCGCATCGCTTTAGTTCATCTACTACTTCGCCAAGGTATGCAAAGGAATGTCTTTGCTCACAGCTAAGCGCTCGAGTTGTTGACGGGTTTGCGCAGCAAAAAATTTAGCAAATGCTTGATGGGTTTTTGGTGCGCGCATGGAATGCATATGCTTTTCGTCCAATCCCACAGCCAAACACAAACGCTTCGCAAAATGTGGCTCCAACGCCGCAACAGCAACGCGTCCATTTTTGCAAGGGTAAATTTTGTAACCCGCATGTGCGCCACCCACATCACCATCAGGCGTAGTCAATCGCCAAGTGTGGGGTAGGGCGAGATAGTTTGCAGCGTCACTCAATGCGATTTCTTGAAAGACGCCGCGCCCCTTGTTGCGATTACTGCTTTGTCGTAATAGCAGTGCTTGTAAAACTGCTTCCGTGGTCATCAACGAACCACCCATATCGGCATACAAAGTGGGC
>RFTR01000249.1 GCA_009923345.1 Betaproteobacteria bacterium | reverse complement strand
CGTTCAAATTTTCCTTTTGCCATTTTTCAATTCCTCAAAGAGCGGACCCGTGTACAGGTTTAATGTTTGCACGACACTGCTTGTTCGCCCCGCACGGGTGACAGGGCGGCGCATCGTCGCAGACAAATTTTGTTTATTTAGCCCTTGCAGCAACGATGGCCTCGGCCACATTGCGGGGAGCTTCGGCGTAGTGCTTGAATTCCATGGTGTAGGTGGCACGGCCTTGCGACATGGATCGCAAAGTCGTGGAGTAACCAAACATTTCAGACAAGGGCACTTCTGCTTTGATGGCTTTGCCGCCACCGACCATGTCGTCCATGCCTTGGACCATGCCGCGGCGTGAGGACAAGTCGCCCATCACGTTGCCGGCGTAGTCTTCAGGGGTTTCAACTTCTACAGCCATCATTGGCTCCAAGATAACTGGGCTCGCTTTTCGGCAACCTTCTTTGAAGCCAAAAATCGCCGCCATCTTGAAAGCCATTTCGTTCGAGTCCACATCATGGTACGAACCGAAGTGCAGAGTGACTTTGACGTCAACCACTGGATAACCAGCCAAAACGCCTTGGCCCAATGCTTCGATCACGCCTTTTTCCACCGCAGGGATGTATTCGCGTGGAACCACACCGCCCTTGATAGCGTCGACGAATTCAAAGCCTTTGCCAGCCTCTTGGGGCTCGATCTTGAGCACCACGTGCCCGTACTGACCCTTACCACCCGACTGGCGCACAAACTTGCCTTCGGCTTCAGCCACTTCCTTGCGGATAGTTTCGCGATAGGCCACTTGAGGCTTACCAACGTTGGCTTCGACACCGAACTCGCGCTTCATGCGGTCGACAATAATTTCTAAGTGCAACTCGCCCTGACCGCCAATGATGGTCTGGCCAGATTCTTCGTCGGTTTGCACACGGAAAGATGGGTCTTCGGCCGCCAAACGCGACAAGGCCATACCCATTTTTTCTTGGTCAGCCTTGGTCTTAGGCTCAACCGCCTGACGGATCACAGAGTCTGGGAAGACCATGCGTTCCAAGGTGATCACCGCATTGGGATCGCACAAAGTTTCGCCAGTAGTGACATCTTTCAAACCCACGCATGCGGCGATGTCGCCGGCGCGGATTTCGTCGACTTCTTCGCGGTTGTTGGCGTGCATCTGCACGATACGGCCGATACGCTCTTTTTTGCCGCGCACCGAGTTAAATACGGTGTCGCCCTTTTTGAGAACGCCAGAATAAACACGCACGAAAGTGAGCTGGCCCACGAACGGATCAGTCATCAACTTGAACGCCAAGGCAGAGAATTTTTCTTCATCGTCAGCTTTACGCACGATTTCTTTTTCGTCTTCGTCAAAACCCTTGATGGCTTTCACGTCCAAAGGAGAGGGCATCAGCTCAAGAACTGCGTCCAACATGCGCTGAACACCTTTGTTCTTGAACGCCGTGCCGCACAACATAGGCTGGATTTCGCTATTGATAGTGCGAATGCGCAAGCCTTGGGTGATTTCTTCTTCCGACAAGTCACCCTCTTCGAGATACTTGTTCATGAGTTCTTCAGAGGCTTCGGCCGCGGCTTCGACCATCTTCTCGCGCCACTCTTTGGCCAATTCCACTAAATTGGCAGGGATCTCTTCGAAGGTGAACTTCATGCCTTGGGATGCTTCGTCCCAAATAATGGCTTTCATCTTGCGCAGATCGACCACGCCGGTGAAGTTGTCTTCAGCGCCGATGGGGATCACAATGGGCACAGGGTTGGCTTTTAAGCGCAACTTCATTTGCTCAACCACTTTGAAGAAGTTGGCACCGGTGCGGTCCATCTTGTTCACGAATGCCAAACGTGGCACTTTGTATTTGTTAGCTTGACGCCACACAGTTTCAGACTGCGGTTGCACGCCACCCACAGCGC
>RFTR01000248.1 GCA_009923345.1 Betaproteobacteria bacterium | reverse complement strand
GGTGACGCGCATTGGGCTTTTGGGCGGCCAACTCACCGTGGCATACCATGCACAACACAAAAAACGAACACAGGTTCAAGCCCACACTGCGGCCAATCGGCCACTCACCCATGTTCAAGTGGGGCAAATAGGCCAGCAGGCCCAAGGCCACCACCCCCAAAGGCAGCCAAACCACCCGCTTGTACCAGGCGGGCAGTTCAAAACAAATGATGAATGACAGCAGATACAAGGCCAACGGCAAGACCCACATCAATGGAATGGGCGCAATGTTTTCGGTCATGAAACTGGTGTCTGCCACCATCATCAGTGAAGGGCAAGCGGACAATGCCACCCAAATCAACTGCTGGCCCGCAGTGGGCGGCCTGTCTGCGTCGGTTTGGGCGCTTTGTTCTCTCAAAGGGGTGAATTTGGCCAAAGTCAAACTGCGCCGCGACAAATACACGCACAAGACCACAAACACCACGAACAAGGCCGACCAAACCCACGACTGCCAGCGGGTGGGCAAAGACGACTCCAGCACCAAGGGATAGCCCAACAAGGCCAGCATGGAGCCCAGGTTCGACAAGGCAAACAAGCGGTAGGGCACGACATGGGTACGTTCGCGCGAAAACCAGGCCTGCACCATGGGCCCGGTGGTCGACAAGACCAAATAAGGCAGGCCAATCGTTGCAAACAATAAAAGCAAAATCAGCACCGTCGGATTTTCAAAACCCTGGGGCTTCCAGTCTGGCGATGGGCTGATGGGCAAAAACGCCAGGCACAGCAGCAACAAGGCCAGGTGCACCAGACTCTGCCGCTGTGGGCTCAGGTAGCGCATCGTCCAATGGGTGTAACAATAACCCAGCAACAGCAGCGCCTGAAAAAATAGCATACAAGCGGTCCAAACCGATGCCGCTCCGCCAAACCAAGGCAAGATCATCTTGCCCATCATGGGTTGGACTTGAAAAAGGAGAAAAGCGCTCAAAAAAATCGTGATGGCATAGGATGCCAGCGGCGTTGAATCATCAGATTTCATTTTTCACCGACCAAATCTTTAAAAATTCCAAAATCTGCAGACAATACCGCACTTTATTTTGAATATTAAATGATTAAATGACTTAATTCTCATTGTTTCCCACCCGCTTTGGCCTTGCGCGGATTGTTAACTTTTTAAGCCGCATCACTTGAAACAGCCTGAAATGACCTTATCATCAGCACTCGCTGGGATTGAGTGCTAACAACTCTTCTCAACGTTCGGTCAATGGTCGCCAACCTCAATGGCAACTGTGGCTCAAACCCTTGTTTTATGAATGGAGATGCAATGAAACTTCGCCCCCTGCATGATCGCGTGATCGTCAAGCGCATTGAAAGTGAAACCAAAACTGCCTCTGGCATCGTCATCCCCGACAACGCTGCGGAAAAACCCGACCAGGGCGAGATCCTGGCCGTCGGCCCTGGCAAGAAAAACGACAAAGGCGAATTGACCGCCGTTGGCGTCAAAGTCGGTGAGCGCGTTTTGTTTGGCAAATACAGCGGACAAACCGTCAAGGTCGATGGCGAAGAGCTGTTGGTCATGAAAGAGGAAGATTTGTTCGCGGTGGTTGACGCCAAGTGATTCGGATGGGCACTGGCCCTGGCAGCCCAGCGGCTCTCAGGTTGCGCCCACAACAGTTGATTAATTTTTAGGAGCTATACAAATGGCAGCAAAAGACGTGATTTTCGGCGGCGAAGCCCGCGCGCGCATGGTCGAAGGTGTGAACATCCTGGCCAATGCAGTCAAAGTGACCCTGGGCCCCAAAGGCCGCAACGTGGTGCTCGAGCGCTCTTTCGGCGCCCCCACCGTGACCAAGGACGGTGTGTCCGTGGCCAAGGAAATCGAACTCAAAGACAAACTGCAAAACATGGGTGCGCAGATGGTCAAGGAAGTCGCTTCCAAAACCTCTGACAACGC
>RFTR01000247.1 GCA_009923345.1 Betaproteobacteria bacterium | reverse complement strand
AAAGTCAACGCCGACACCGAGCAGCAACTCGCCGGCGCCTTTGGTGTGAAAAGCCTGCCCACTTGCATATTGCTGATGGGCGGTCGACCCGTTGACGGATTCATGGGTGCATTGCCAGAAGGCAAAGTGCGTGAATTTTTAGACAAACACCTGCCATCGGATGAAGAAATGGCAGCGCAAGCAGACGCGCAAGCCGCAGAAGAATTGCTGGAGGCAGGCGACGCCGACGCAGCGCTCGCCAAATTGCAAGAAGCGCTAGAACTCAACCCCAGCGACGACGAAACGCGTTACAACTTTGTCAAGCTGCTGATATCAGTAGGCGAGTTAGACAAAGCGCAAGCACATCTTGCGCCAGCCTTGGTGCAAATTCCCTTGCAGTTACGTTTTGAAGCGCTCAGCTATTGGTTGCAAACTTTGCAGTTCGTCAGCACCGATACACGCGGTAGTTGGCAACCAGAACAGTTCGATGCCTTGATCGCACAAAACAAACGCGACTTCGACACCCGTCTCGCCAAATCACGCGTATTGATTGCAAGTGGACTGATGGAAGAAGCGATGGAAGAGTTGTTAGAGATCATCATGCGCGACAAGGCATGGAACAACGACGTGGCGCGCAAAACCTATGTCGCGATTTTGGAATTGATGACGCCCCCCAAACCCAAAGCAGACGCTGCCGAAGTTGGCAAGTCAAAAGGCGGCATCGAGTTAATGGGCAAAAGTGCGATGCAAGAAGACCCGCAAATGGAGTTGCTCTCGCGCTACCGCCGCAAGCTCAGCATGGCGCTGAACTAATCTTTCAAACGCTCCCAAGCCTCTTGGTATTTGGCGGCCGTCTGCGCAATCACATCTTCTGGTAGAGGGGGCGCCGGCGGCGATTTACTCCAAGGCTTGCCTTGCACTTGCGCCGTCTCTAACCAGTCACGCAAAAACTGTTTGTCGTAGCTCGGTGGATTGACACCCACTTGGTAAGAGTCTGCGGGCCAATAGCGTGAAGAGTCTGGCGTCAGCACCTCGTCCATCAACACCAAGTTGCTATTCGGATCGAGCCCAAACTCAAACTTGGTGTCCGCAATGATGATGCCTTTGGCTGCTGCCACATCGCGCGCGGTTTCATACAAAGCGATGCTGATGGTGCGGATTTTTTCTGCTAACGGTGCGCCGATGCGCTCAACCGTTTGTTCAAACGTGATGTTTTCATCATGCTCACCCATCGCTGCTTTGGCAGCAGGCGTGAAGATCGATTCAGGTAAACGGCTGGCATTGTGCAAACCCTTAGGCAAGGACACGCCACACACCGATTGGCTGACTTGGTACTCCTGCCAACCACTCCCAGCCAAATAACCACGCACCACCGCTTCTATGGGGATAGGCTGCAAGCGCTTTACCAGCATTGCGCGGCCAGTAACTTGCTGCACTTCATCTGCATGCAAGACCGACTCAGGTGCTTCAAGCGTCAAATGGTTGGGGCAAATGTGTCCGAGTTTTTTAAACCAAAACAAAGCCATTTGCGTGAGCAACACACCTTTGCCTGGAATAGGCTCGCCCATGATGACGTCGAATGCGCTGATGCGGTCAGACGCCACCATCAAGATGCGGTCGTCACCGACCGCATAGTTGTCGCGCACCTTGCCACGCGCCAAGAGCGGCAAAGAAGTGAGTGAAGAGGTGTGAAGGGCTGTTGCCATGAATCAGTGCACCACTTGGGCGAGCTCGCCCCGGGTGTACTTGGCGGCGACCACTTGCAGTGATTCGCCTTTGATCTTGCCCGCTTGGCCTTCGCAACCGAACTCGATATAGCGTTGCTTGCAAATGGCTTGCGCTGCTTCGCGCGCGGGCTTGAGCCATTCGCGTGCGTCAAATTTTTCTGGGTTTTCAAACAAGAACTTGCGCACCGCACCAGTCATGGCCAAACGGATGTCGGTATCGATATTGATTTTGCGCACGCCAAATTTGATCGCCTTTTGGATTTCTTCCACAGGT
>RFTR01000246.1 GCA_009923345.1 Betaproteobacteria bacterium | reverse complement strand
CCTTCGGCAATAGTCGCTACAGCTTCGGTTTCGCCACTATTGGCTCCAGGTCTTAGGCTCACACTGGCCTTGACGCCCGGAATCTCGGCTACCGCAGAAGACGCTCTATCGATCGCTTTCAAATCCACCAAAGCGTTTTTGGGCTGTTGGTTCTCAATGGTTTTTTGGACCAAGTTGGTTTTACTCAATTGCCCAGTTGGGTCTTCCACCACAGCACCTGAGAAGCGGGCCTCGGCAATTTGGATCAACACAGTGCCATCTGTCAGGTCTTGGTTCGGCATTTCTGCAAATGCCAAGTAACCCATTTTTCTGTAAAAGTTATTGATCGCTTCGGTGGCTTGTATCAGCACGTCGGTGTTAATCATGACGCCCACATACTTTTCAACAATGCGTGAAAGTTGTTGGTCGGTGATGCGTTGGTTACCTTTGAAGTTGATTTTTTTAATTTTTGGTTCGCTGGCCGCTTGTTCAACCGTTGCAACCATAGGAGGTGCTTGAGTTTGCGGCGGTGGAACGTTCATTACCGACGGAGTCGCCGAACGAATTGGAAATTGCACCCAGCTGTCTCTGGGACTAGGAGCCTGACTTGGCGGCGGAGTTGCGGCGGCGGTCTTTGCAGTTGCGGATTCAGACGGAGCAGGAGCAGGCGTGCGCGGTCGGGGCGGAAAGCGTATCCAGTTGTCCATGTCAGTAACGGGACCTTGGGCAAAGCTTGGTAGCGACAAAATTGCAGAGATAGCCAAGGCGAGCGCAGTCCTTGCGCCTAGTTGCGCAAAACTTGCTGGCATCGCTTGCCATGAAGATTTACCTTTGCTCCCTTGCATGGGTGTCGTTCCATTCCTCTGAGTCCAGTATGTATGTCGGTATCAGACTCTTAAACTTGAGTAAAAAGCGCCAGTAAAAGTAATTTATTAGTATTAATTAATTCGCAGTTAGGGCAATAAATCTGTAGATATAAATAATTACTTTGAGAAAGGTGGGGGAATTTTGTAAGCCCTATACCTTGATGTTTATAAGGTGAATCCATAATAGAGCGTTTTTCATTCACATTTGGAGCTGATTTTGAACGCATTGACAAACAACAAACCCAATCGCAGAACTTTTATTTTGCAATCTGTCACAGGCTTAAGTGCAGTCGCAGTTGCTGGACAAGCTAGTGCTCAGGCGATGGTCGCTGAAAACGATCCACAAGCCACCGCTTTGGCATACAAAGCCGATGCATCTACGGTTGACAAAGCCAAACAACCTAAATTTGCAGCAGGCCAAAACTGCGGCAATTGCGCATTGTTCCAAGGTAAAGCATCTGACGCTTCTGGCGGCTGTCCCTTGTTTGCTGGCAAGAAAGTAGCGACCAAAGGCTGGTGTAACGCTTACGCTAAAAAAGCATAATTTCTTTTTGGGCCAAAAGGCACTGAGTGGTTTAGGCCCTCAGTGCTTTTTTATGCGCGCGCGAAATTTAATAAATCGCAGGTTCTTTTACAGGCGCGCCAAACGAAGTCTCTAAGAAATCGAAGTCGCAACCCTCATTCGCTTGCAAGATGTGTTTGCTAAACATCCATCCGTAGCCGCGCTCATAACGGGGTGGAGCAGGTTGCCAAGCGGCTTTGCGTTTGGCGAACTCTTCTTCACTGATGTCTAAATGCAATGAGCGGTTAGGCACGTCGACGCTGATCATGTCGCCTGTTTTGACCAACGACAAAGGCCCGCCAATGTAGGACTCTGGCGCTGCATGCAAGATGCAAGCGCCATAGCTCGTGCCGCTCATGCGTGAATCAGACAAGCGAATCATGTCGCGTACACCTTGTTTCACCAGTTTGGTCGGTATGGGCAACATCCCCCATTCAGGCATGCCGGGTCCGCCCTTAGGGCCTGCGTTGCGCAATACCAAGATGTCGTCAGCGGTAACGTCTAAGTTTTCATCGTCCACAGCAAGCTTCATTTCGGGATAACTGTCAAACACAAGGGCTCGGCCAGTGTGTT
>RFTR01000245.1 GCA_009923345.1 Betaproteobacteria bacterium | reverse complement strand
TTTGTCATCGCTGACCCGCGCATCTACCCAGCGTGCACCTTCCGGCGTGACTTCTTTTTTCCAAAAAGGCGCTTGAGTCTTGAGGTAATCCATCAAAAACTCACAGGCCTGAAAGCTCATGCCGCGGTGCGCCGAGGTCACGGCCACCAACACAATTTGGTCTTGGGGTTGCAACAATCCAATGCGGTGTATCACCCGCACACCGTAAATATCAAAGCGTTTTGCGGCCTCTTCCATCATGGCGGTGATGGACTTCTCTGTCATGCCCGGGTAGTGTTCCAACTCCATGCTGGAGACATCACTGCCTTCATTGCGCTCGCGTACGGTGCCAACAAAACTACAGACGGCACCGATCCTTGCGTCGTTGGCACGCAGATGCGCCAATTCATAGCTCACATCGAAGTCTTCGGCTTGAATAGAGACGCTCAAGCGCATTTCAGCCGCCTGTTACGGGTGGGAAAAAAGCCACCTCGCAGTTTTCTTGTAAAAGTGCCGTTCCATCACATACGGATTGGTTCATTGCCATACGTACAGCGCGACTTGGAGACAAGGCTTCTTGATACTTAGTGCCTCGCGCAAGAAGCGAGTCACGCAGTGCACCAACGGATGTGACATCTGTCTCGATGACTTCACTGCCGTGTCCTATCGCTTCACGAATAGAAGCAAAGTAGCGCACTGTTACCTTCATGCCATCCACTCCGCAAAAGAAATAAATTTCACCGTGTCGCCTGGCTTGATAGCTTGACCAGCGGGGTTGTCCACCACACCATCGCCCCACACAGTAGAGGTCAACACACCTGAACTTTGGTTAGCAAACAAATCCAAGCCGCCTTGTGCATTGTGTTTGACACGCAAGAATTCGCGTCGTTTGTCAGCGCGTGGCCAGTCGAAATGGGCGATGCGCGTAGAGCGTTGAATATCTGTGTGCCGTGCGCCTTGCAAGGCCAACAAAAAAGGCCGTACCAATAACAAGAAGGTAATGAAACTTGACACTGGATTACCCGGCAAGCCCATGAAGTAGCAAGGCCCACTTTCTGAATGGATACTTCCATAAGCAAACGGCTTTCCAGGTTTGATTGCCAATTGCCATAAATTCAAACTGCCCAAACGCTCTACAGCAGGCTTGATATGGTCTTCCTCGCCTACAGAGACACCGCCACTGGTCAATATCAAATCGTGTTGCTTGGCTGCGCTTTGTAAAGCGGCCACCGTAGCTTCTCGTTGATCGGGTACGACGCCTAAATCTGTTACCTCGCAACCCAAACGTTGCAACATGGCACGCAAGAAAAATCGGTTGGAGTTGTAAATGGAGCCGACGGGCATCTTGTCTGGCGCAATATCGCCCGGCATGACCAATTCATCACCCGTAGAAAACAAAGCGACTCGAGGGCGTCGCGTCACTTGCAATTTCGCCAATCCCACGCTAGCGGCCATTCCTAAGGACGCTGGCGTGAGCCGATCGCCCTTTTGTAATACCTTGGCACCGCGCATCACATCTTCTCCGGAGCGGCGGATCCATTGGCCCAAAGCGACTGAAGACTTCACCCGCACTTGATTGTCATCGAGAGGTTCGCAGTCTTCTTGCATCACGACTGCGTCTGCACCCTCTGGAATAGGCGCGCCCGTAAAAATACGCGCAGCTTCACCCGCATGCAAAGTTGTTCCGTGAGAACCTGCAGGAATACGTTGCGTCACTTTTAAAACAGCATCCGCTTTGGCGCAGTCAGCAAAACGCAACGCATAACCATCCATCGAACTGTTGTCTTGTGGCGGTACCTGCAATGCAGAAACGACGTCTTGCACGAGCACACGGCCATCGGCATCAAAGGTAGATACCGTTTGCGTTTCCGATAAAACCTGCGCGTGCGCCAGCAATTGCGGAAGCGCTTCGTCTAACGTCAAAAGAGGTGGTCTGCTCATAAACTAAATTCGGTTGTATTCAAAACGATCGGCATTGGCTAAAAGCCATTCACAGATGGC
>RFTR01000244.1 GCA_009923345.1 Betaproteobacteria bacterium | reverse complement strand
GGCTGACATCATGTCATTTGCCATCAACATGGAGCAGGTGGGTGACATCATCGAACGGGTTTTGCTGGATATTGAGGACAAGAAAATTTCCAAGGGCCGCGTGTTTTCCCAAGCGGGATTCCAGGAAATCCACGATTTGCACCAACGCCTGGTCAACAACCTGCGCCTGGGCATGAGTGTGTTTCTGGATGGCGGACTTCGCAACGCACACATGCTGCTGGAAGAAAAAGTCAAATTTCGCGATCTTGAGCGTGAGTACGCCAACCGGCACTTGGCACGGTTGCAAGACAACACGCCTCAAAGCATTGGCACCAGTTCGCTGCACATCGATCTGCTGAGTGAGTTGAAGCGGATCAATTCCCACATTTGTTCCATCGCATATCCCATCCTCGAGCAAGCCGGCGTATTGGCAGACAGTCGGTTGAAGCAACCCGGGCTTCATCTCGACGACAGTCGGGGACCCGCATGACGATCACATGGCCGGTCTTGTCGCTCGTGCTGTTGGGCGCCTTGTTGCATGCGGGCTGGAATGCCATGGTCAAGTCCAGTGCTGACAAAACCCTCGACACCGCCCTCATCCATGTGCTGTGCTCGCTGATCGCCATCCCCGTGTGTCTGTCGGTGGGCTTTCCGGCCGCTGAGGCTTGGCCATATATCGTGGCCTCGTTGGTGATACACGTGGGCTATTACTTTGCCTTGTCCCGTGCCTACCAACATGGTGACTTGGGGCTGACCTACCCCTTGATGCGAGGAACCGCTCCGATGCTGGTCGCACTGACATCGCTCACCTTGCTCGGCGAAGAACTCACTGGGCTAGGGACGCTGGGTGTTGTGCTGATTTCGGGTGGTGTGCTGCTGCTCGGGGCCAGTGCTGGGTTGATGCGACATCGCAAGGCGGTGCTGTTTGCGCTCAGCAATGCGGTGTTGATCGCGATTTACACCGTGGTGGATGCCAAGGGTGCTCGTATCTCAGGCAATGTGGCTCAGTATGTGGCGATGCTTTTTGTGCTGGATGGATGGCCTTTTGCGGTGTTGGTCTTCTTGCACCGCAAGGGACAGGTTTGGTCGTATGTGCGCGGACGCTGGCGATTGGCGTTGGGTGGGGCATTGGCCTCTGTGGGGTCGTATGCCATTGCCTTGTGGGCCATGACGGTGGCGCCGGTGGCCATGGTGGCAGCTTTGCGGGAAACCTCGGTGCTGTTTGCGGCCATCTTGGGCGCCTGGTTTCTGAAAGAGCACTGGACGACATACCGAGCACCGCAGGTTCAAACGTACCGTCTTCGTTCAGGATAAGAATATAGTGCTGGTTTGTTTCAACAAACTCGTTCCCGTTAGGAAGCACTTGTACTTCTCGACCTTCCTGATTTTTTACGGTGCGTAGCTCTGCAAGCTTAGGTGTGTCCGAAGGGTGAATCCCCGCCAGACCATTCCGTCCTGCTTTCCACTCGATATACACTTTCTCGAAGTGGCAAGGGATGACATTAATCCCCTCCTCTCCGCTGTACACTTTTCCCGTTACGTTGTTATAGAAGTCCCCTTCGGTGGCCCCTTGAACATAAGCAGGGTCCGATTTCTTGCAGATAGGAGAATTGGCTTGCAGCAACCGCAGAATAGGCGTCTGCATGTCATTGCTGCTAAGATTCTGCAAACCCATCCCTGAATCTTCAGCGACCATGCTGATAAGATCCGTATCGACAAGAGCAAGCTCAGTTGACTTTACTGAAGCCAGTTCTTTGGATTTTGCTTGTTTGGTCATGTTTCGTTCTCACTTTCTTGGTTATGCTTGTCTATCCAAGCTGTCACGTCTGTCGCAGGTCGACGTTACCTTTTCTTGGCCATCTTCATTACGGCAACATCCTTAATGAAAATACCGAGAAGTTCGACATCCAAATCTTGCCCTTTCGCCAAACGGTCTTTGACCATTGATTTAAGGGTTTGTGGGTGAACCCGCTCCACTCGATCGAGTTTACCATAATTTATCTTACCTTCTGAAGAGAGGTCTCGGACAGTT
>RFTR01000243.1 GCA_009923345.1 Betaproteobacteria bacterium | reverse complement strand
TTCTTACGCCACTTACAGCGCACGCGCTTGTTGCTGCACCTTGTGGATATCGCACCCTTTGACGACACGGTCGACCCTGTGGCGCAAGCCAAGGCCATCGTCAACGAACTCAAAAAATACGACAAAGCCTTGTACGAAAAACCGCGTTGGTTGGTCTTGAACAAACTCGACATGGTCGGTGCCGATGAACGCGCCAAGGTGGTGGCCGATTTCGTCAAGCGCTTCAAATACAAGGGGCCCGTCTACGAAATTTCCGCCTTGACACGCGAAGGCTGCGAGCATTTGATCAAAGACATCTACAAGCACATCAAAGCCCAGCAGGTGTCGGAGCAGGCGCCCGTCTATGTCGATCCTCGCTTTGTCGAACAAA
Organism: Betaproteobacteria bacterium; assembly: GCA_009923345.1. GTDB lineage: Bacteria > Pseudomonadota > Gammaproteobacteria > Burkholderiales > Burkholderiaceae_C > Limnohabitans. The sequence goes on along the minus strand of RFTR01000243.1, from coordinate 1,641 downwards.
CACCATAAGACCTCGTTAGCCTTTGGCCAGATGATGCACGCCAACCGTTTTAATTACTCCAAAAACTTTTGACATGACTACAGACAACAGCACGATCTTGCGAGATGCGCGGCGCATCGTGGTCAAGGTCGGCTCTAGTTTGGTGACCAACGAAGGACGTGGCTTAGACGAACAAGCCATTGGTGAGTGGTGCCGTCAATTGAGCGCGTTGGTGCGCGAGGGTCGCGAGCTCATCATGGTATCTAGCGGCGCGATTGCGGAGGGCATGAAACGCTTGGGATGGCAGCAACGCCCCAAAGCCTTGAACGAATTACAAGCCGCCGCGGCGGTGGGGCAAATGGGCTTGGCCCAGATGTACGAGACCCAGTTACGCCACAACGGTCTGGGCTCGGCACAAGTGCTGTTGACGCACGCAGACTTAGCCGACCGCGAGCGTTATCTCAATGCGCGCTCCACATTGCTCACGCTGCTCAGCCACGGCGTGCTCCCCGTGATCAACGAGAACGACACGGTGGTCAATGACGAAATCAAGTTTGGTGACAACGACACCTTGGGTGCCTTGGTCGCTAACTTGGTCGAGGCCGATGCACTCATCATCCTTACCGACCAAAGAGGTCTATACAGCGCAGACCCGCGCGTAGATCCCAGCGCGACCTTCGTGCACACCGCGCGTGCGGGCGATGCACAACTCGAAGCCATGGCGGGCGGCGCGGGCTCGAGCATCGGCAAGGGCGGCATGATCACCAAAATCTTGGCGGCCAAACGGGCGGCAGGTTCCGGTGCATCTACCGTCATCGCATGGGGGCGAGAGAGAGACGTGCTCTTGCGACTAGCTAAAGGCGAAGCCATTGGTACCTTGTTGGTCGCACCGACTCAAAAACAACAGGCTCGTAAGCAGTGGATGGCTGACCATCTGCAGTTGCGTGGTTCTATCACTGTCGACAAGGGCGCGGTAGACAAAGTGCGCAAAGAGGGCAAAAGCCTTTTGCCTATCGGTATGGTGGCGGTCGAGGGCGAGTTCTCGCGCGGAGAAGTCATCGCCATTTTGGATCCACAGGGTTTGGAGATCGCGCGTGGTCTCGCTAACTATGCAAGTGCCGAGGCGCGTTTGATTTGTCGCAAGCCTTCAGGTGATATTGAGGCCAACCTTGGTTATGTCGCAGAGCCTGAGATGGTGCACCGCGACAATTTGGTGCTGAGCCTTACTCCGTAGGCCTTTGCGCTGTATTGGGGTCGGGCTCGAAGGAGCCGCCCGGTGGCAATTCCATCGTGAACGACATGCCAAACTGCTTGGACACTACAAAAACGCGGCAAGAAGCGCGACAACTCAGTGAGCGCCATCTCATACACCCCGCGTTTGAACTCCACCACCACATCCAGCGGCACCCAGTAGTCATTCCAACGCCAGGCGTCGAATTCGGGGTGGTCTGTGGCGCGCAGATTTAAGTGGTGGTCGGGCACCACCATCTGCAACAAAAACCATATTTGCTTTTGGCCTTTGTAAAAGCCACGCGCATCGCGTCGGACATACCGATCTGGCACCTCATAGCGCAACCAGTCGCGGGTACGGGCCACGATACGCACATGCTCCGGCTGGAGCCCCACTTCTTCGTGCAGTTCGCGAAACATCGCCTGCTCGGG
>RFTR01000242.1 GCA_009923345.1 Betaproteobacteria bacterium | reverse complement strand
CAGGTGTTTTTGTTTGACGAACCGCTATCCAACCTAGACGCTAAACTGCGCGCGCAGACCCGGCTCGAGATTCAAAAACTGCACCGCGAATTGGGCATCACCAGTCTGTTTGTCACGCACGACCAAGTCGAAGCCATGACGCTGGCCCAGCGCATGATCGTTATGAACAATGGACAGTTAGAGCAGTTCGGCACGCCCGAGGAGGTTTACAACTGCCCAGGCAGCACCTTCGTGGCAGGCTTCATTGGTTCACCGCCTATGAACCTTCTCTTGAATGCCCCCAACAGCCAGGCTGGATGTTTGATGGGCATTCGCCCGGAGCACATCGACATCACTCCAGAGGCAGGTTGGACTTTGCAGGTTGAGACGATTGAGCTGTTGGGGGCCGAGAGATTGGTGCATGCCCGCTTGGGTCACGAACCGATCACACTCCGCGTGGATGCCTCTCAAGCAGCGCCTGCACTTGGTGAATCTTTCCGTGCCACGCCGCGCAGCGATAAAGTGCATTGGTTTGACCAGGCAAATGGTTCACGTGTGGAGCGTGTATGAATGACGCATCAACGTATTGGCCTTATCCGCGCTGGATTGCCCATCGAGGTGCGGGCAAGTTAGCGCCAGAAAATACCTTAGCGGCCTTTCGCTTAGGAGCGCAGCATGGTTATCGCATGTTTGAGTGTGACGCCAAACTAAGCAGTGATGGCATCGTTTTCTTGCTGCATGACGCTTTGTTAGACCGTACAACGAATGGCCATGGGATAGCTGGCGAGCAAACTTGGGAGCACCTTAAACAGTTGGATGCAGGTGCTTGGCATTCAAGCACTTTTGCTGGCGAATCATTGCCAACCCTTGCTGAGATCTCGCTGTTTTGTTTGGCGAATGGCTATTGCCTGAACATCGAAATTAAACCAACGCCAGGATCAGATGCACTCACTGGAGATGCGGTGGCAAGACAGGCAGCCACACTTTGGGCAAATTCCAAGGTTGCTCCTTTGTTGACTTCATTTAAGCCAGAGGCCTTAAGAGCTGCAAAAAAAGCGGCGAAACATCTGCCTAGGGGTTTGTTGCTCGATACCTTGTGGGAGGGGTGGCGCGACATGGCTGCTGAACTCGAATGCTGCACGGTTGTTTTCAACTACAAACTATTGAATCAAGAGCTGGTGTCGCAAGTTAATCAGGATGGATTACGCTGCTTGGCTTATACGGTCAATACGCAAGAGTCAGTTGATCAGCTCAGCACATGGCAAATCGACGGATTGATCACAGATCGCGTCGATTTGTTCGCCCCAACTTGAGTGTTGGGCAAGTTGGTCAGATCGCTACCGCGGTCAAGTGGATTTGATAGTGCGCTAGCCCTGGCAAGCTGAAATACCTGCACACTTAGACTATTTTGAGCCTCTAAGTCAAAGTTAATTGCGAAATGCATCAACTCAAAATGCGTTCTAACCAGACTTGAAGCCCATGTTCTGTGCGAGTTGATGGTGTGGCGTCATTGCTCGCTCTAAGGCTAGTTGAAGTTCAGATTTATCTAATAGTTGTTCTTCTGTTTTTTAAAGTGCAGCCAAATATTCCTCTGAAAACAGGCCCCATCGTGGTCATACTAATTCAACAGCTGCTTTTAACTGACTTGGACTGCTGTAAAGATACGCAGCTGTGGTGCTGATGCTGCGGTGACCAGCAAGCGTTTTCAGAATATGAATTGCTGTACCTTTGTTGGCTAGGTTAGTTAAAAACGTTCTACGTCCGCTGTGACTGCTGGCACCTTCAAGTCCAGCGCCCGCATACAGCAGAGCAAAAGTCTGGGCCAAGCTGTTGGCGTTGAAGCCTGCCTTTACGCTCTTCTGGCTAGCAAAGAATGGGTAGCTGCGATCCACGCACTTGGCTTGCTCAGCATAAGCCTGTAATTCTGCTTTGAGCTTGGCGCTGACAAACACAGTGCGAGCATGACGGCCTTTGGTCATGTCGGGCAGCAAGCGGATTTCATCTTTAATTTCGCCATCTGTGGTTGTGACATCGCTCCAGCG
>RFTR01000241.1 GCA_009923345.1 Betaproteobacteria bacterium | reverse complement strand
GTGTCATTGGCTTCGACCGTCGTCATACGGCCAGAGATTTGTACACGGCCACCGCCGATTTCAGAGCGAATCACCGGGGCTGTCACCACCTCGCCCCTGCCTTTTTCAAACAAAAGAATCGCCATGCGCTTGCCAACACTTTCGCGCGTCACATCTTTGAAAATACGTGCGCCTTTGGCGTCAAGGGTCAGATGCACGGCTGCTTCTTGGTTTTGTGTATCAAACCCTGGCTGCGCGTCGGTTAGGTTCTCGCCAGTCAATATGACTTGTTTTTTTACAATCACCGCTTGGCCGTTGCGCTCTAGGAAACGCTCTGTGCCAAACGGCACCACTCCATTGCCGCTCTCAGCACTGCGCGCTTCGGCACTATCGTCGACCATGCGAATCTCAAGGGTTGCAGTACGCCCCAAAATGTCTTTGGCCTTGGCCGTGTCTTGCACACCAGGCAGTTGCACCACGATACGGTCTGTACCTTGTTGTTGAATCACAGGCTCGGCGACGCCGAGTTCGTTGATTCGGTTATGCAAGGTGGTGATGTTTTGTTTGATCGCTTGCTCTTGCACACGGCGAGAAGCCACAGGATTGATGGTTGCCATGAGCTTGAACTCTGCGCCATCGGGCGAGGAGGTCATTTGCAAATCAGCAAATTGCTCCTGGATCAGGCGTTGCGCAGACTCTAAGGTCTGCATATCGCGGAAACGCACATCAATTTTTTGCCCGTCGCGGCTGATACCGCTGTGGCGTATATTTTTTTCGCGTAAGGTGCCGCGAATATCACCAGCCAAAGATTCCGCTTTTTTATTCAAAGCCGCAGGCATATCGACTTGCAACATAAAGTGCACGCCACCGCGCAAATCCAAACCCAAATACATAGGTGCCGCATGCAAAGCGGATAACCAAGCCGGTGAACGGGCTAGTAGGTTGAGCGCGACTACATAAGAAGGGTCATTGGCGTCCGGAACCAGGGCGTGTTGGATAGCGTCCTTGGCCTTGATTTGCGCGTCGGTGCTATCGAAACGCACTTTCAATGAGCCGCCCTCAAGCGCCAACAATTCAGGCGTGAGGCCTGCCGTTTTCAACGCAGACTCCACGCGCTCTTGGACACCCAAATCCACCCGCGCAGTCGCTTTGGCAGCAGAGATCTGAACGGCGGGCGCTTCACCAAAGAAATTAGGCAAGGTGTAGAGCGCGCCCACCAACAAAGCGATCCCGAGGACAACGTATTTCCAAATAGCGTAACGGTTCATAGCGAATTCGCGTAAGGTGCGCGCTGGCTCACAGACAAAAGTCGATTACTTGAGTGAGCCTTTGGGCAACACTTGCACCACAGCATGGCGTTGCAATTGCACTTCCACGCCAGAAGCAATTTCGAGCGTTAAAGTGCCTACGTCCAAATGTGTGACCTTGCCGAGCAAGCCACCCGCAGTGGCGATTTCATCGCCTTTGGCGATGGCGTCGATCATGGCTTTGTGTTCTTTTTGGCGCTTCATTTGTGGACGGATCATCACAAAGTACAGCACGACAAACATCAAAATCAAAGGCAACATGCCAGTGAGGGAAGACATCACATCGCCACCAGCGCCAGCGGCCGGTGCGGTTTGGGCAAAAGCAGAAGAAATAAACACGTGGGTGGCTCCAAAAAATTAACGCCACACAGACACAATGCGCGTCTGTGTAAGCAACCCAGCATTGTATGCGGGCGAGAGTATCAACGCGGCATAGCGGCTATTCGCGCAAGCAGTTGGTCAGCGATCAACATTCCGGCATGGTCAGAGATGTGGTCGCCATAGCTATATAAAAACTTACCGTCTCGCTCGATAGTGCACATATCCGCTGGTATGTCACACAAAAGCGGTAATGGGTCATAGACAAGCAGTGCTGGGTTAGCCAGTTTTAGCCTCGTTATAAATTGCTGAAATGGGGCAGTTCCCTTAATGTGGTCACTGTATTTAAGTTTGCAGTATGGGTTTTCTGCGCGGCGAAAAACCTGGTTGAGCGATTCAAACGGGGTCAATCCACCAGTAATACAGCTGTTGGGGTCTGGCAGTGTAGGGTTGTCAATCACAAAG
>RFTR01000025.1 GCA_009923345.1 Betaproteobacteria bacterium | reverse complement strand
CGTAGCAGGGCAGCGTGACTAGTTCTGGATAGTCAACCAACGATTCTGTTGCGATGCCGATTTCAGCGACTTCTTCTATCACCATTTGCGCCACTTGCGCGGGTGCACCTTGGTGCAAGCTCACATTCACTTTGGGATAACTCTTGCGCAATTGGGCAACGGGGTTTGGCAGCACATAGCGCGCTTGGGTGTGGGTGGTGGCAATAGACAAGGTGCCGCTGTCTTGGTCGCTGTAATGCTCGCCTATGCGTTTGAGGTTGCCCACTTCGCGCATGATGACTTCTATGCTTTTGAGAACCGCGAGCCCTGGCTCGGTGACGCGTTTAAGGCGTTTGCCATGGCGTCCAAAAATCTCAATGCCGAGTTCCTCTTCTAGTTCGATGATGGCTTTTGATACGCCAGGCTGAGAGGTGTGAAGCGACTTAGCGACTTCGGTCAAGTTGAGGTCGCGCCGCACTGCTTCTTGTACGAATCGGAATTGGTGGAGGTTCATGCATCACCTTTTAACGCAATGTCAGCTAATAGATCGAGAAGGGCTTCTTGCTCGCCCACTGCGCGTTGGCAGGTTAATGCAATTGTGGGATGTGTAGCTTTTACTTGCGCTATGAGAACTGGCAAATCTTCTCGCGCGTGCTTACCAACGCCTAAAAACAAAGGCACCACGCTGATGCTGGTCGCACCGGCTGAGGCAAGATCATGGGCTACATGCAATAAATCGGGTTCTGTGAGTTCTAGATAGGCACAACGCACAAGTACTTGCGTGTCGCGTTCAGCAATACGTTGCGCAACAGCTTGAATAGGTTTATGCCAAAGCGGATCGCGCGAACCGTGGGCAAACAAAATAATCGCGTGCATAGCCGCCTTATTGACGCAACACCAGCCAGCCAAATGCGGCTAACGATGCTAGTGAATACAACATGCCTGGTGCAGCAGCAGCAAACCATGGCTCCCAATTATTGATGTTGCCTATATATCCAAATACGTTGTTGAGCAAAAAGAAGCTGATGCCAGCCAACACGCCCATGAACACATGTGTTGCAATGTTGCCAGAGCGAAAGTGAAGGTAAGCAAAGGGTAAGGCGAGCACCATCATGACTAAGCAGCTTATGGGATAAAAAACTTTTTTCCAAAACTCTATTTCAAAGCGTTGCGTGGTCTGACCATTCGCACTCAAGTGGCGGATGTATTGGAATAGGTCGATAGTGGCCATACGCTCTGGCTTGAGCAGGGCTACGGAGATCATTTCAGCAGTGATACCCGTTGGCCATGTTTCCGCGTCTTTGTATTTGCGACTCAATGAGGCCTCAGTGCCTTGGCGAATTAGTTCATTGCGCTCAACACCTTGTAACTTCCAAGTGTTGTCAGTTGTCACCAAGCCAGACTTTGCCTTGGTAAGAGCTATCCACTGTCCGTCTTTATTAAATTCAAAAATACGAATGATGCTGGGTTGCCCTTCAGGCGTGAGGGTTGCAACGTTCACCGCGAAACTTCTGTCGTCTTGCTTTTCACGTAACCACGCCCCTGTTTTGCCAACGGTAATTTCTTTGAGGTATTTCGATTTCAGCATTTGGCCAAATTGGTCGCTGACTGGGGAGAGGTAGTCTCCGACTGCAAAGGTTAGCAGAACAAACACAAAACCTAAACCCAGTAAGTTTTTAAGTGCCATGCTGGGCGCTAAGCCACTGGTGCGCAAAATGGTGAATTCAGAGCTTTGGGCGAAGCGTGCCATGACAAAGATTGTTCCAATCAATACAGTGATTGGTAAAAGTTCGTAAAGGTGGCTTGGAATCATGGAGGCAACAAATATCAGTGCATGACTGAGTTGGTAAGCCCCTTGGTTACCTCCGATGCGCTGAATTTCGTCTACGAAATCGAAAAAAAACAGCAAGGCGAGAAAGCCAAACGTTACAAATGCAACCGCATTGACGATTTCCCCAAAAATAAGGCGTCTGAAGGTCTTCATGCAACCTTTCTCATTGGCGGGAAATCAGTTCTAAACATGTCTGTGAGGGAAGCAGAATGGAATAACATCAGGGAATTGGAAAGACGTAATTATGAACTTTGAACTCAAGGCCCTGGATTTGAAAGCTGCAGCTGGTTTTAATACCGATGCTGTGGTGGTTCTTTTGCCAAGCCACTTTAAACCCGGACGCGATGTGATTTCGCAATTGGTCACTAAGGCGCGCGCTAATGCGGATTTAGATGACTCAGTTGGTAAGCTGCTGTCGATTTGGCATGCAGAGGGTGTGAAAGCCCCACGTCTGATTTTGGTAAGCACTGGAGAAGGTTCTGCCCGTTCTGTGCGCACTGCGACTACTGCTGCTGTTGCAGCTTTGAAACCTGTCAATCCAAAATCTATGGCGGTGTGTATGCCGGATGGCTCACAACACCGCTTACATGCAGTGGTGCAATCGGTGTCGGACGCTAGCTATGTGTTTACGACCACCAAACCGTCTGCCAAAGCATCATTGCTTAAGCGCGTCACAGTCGGATTGCCGACGGCTGAAAAAGTAAAAGCTCTAAAAGTCGCATTTGCAACCGCCACTGCCTTGGCCCAAGGTGTTGCGCTTGCCAAAGAGTGGGGCAACCGTCCTGCTAACCACGCAACGCCGTCTATGTTGGCGCGTGCTGCACAAAGCTTGGCTAAAAAATCGCGTATCAAATGCCAAGTGCTTGGGCCCAAAGAGGTGGAGAAGCTCGGTATGGGCTCTTTTGCCGCTGTGGCCCAAGGCTCCAGCGAACCTTTGCGCTTTATTGTTTTGCAATACGCGGGTGCTGCAAAAACTGTGGCTCCAACAGTGCTGGTAGGCAAGGGCATTACTTTCGACACAGGCGGTATTTCACTCAAACCCGGCCCTGGCATGGACGAGATGAAGTTCGACATGTGTGGTGCGGCCAGTGTACTGGGCACTTTTGAAGCTTTGGCGGCTTTGCAGCCCGCCATCAATGTTGTGGGCCTGATTCCGACCTGCGAGAACATGCCCAGTAGCAAAGCACTCAAGCCCGGTGATGTCGTCACCAGTATGAGCGGGCAAACCATTGAAGTGCTCAATACCGATGCCGAAGGCCGTTTGATTTTGTGCGACGCATTGACCTACGCTAAACGTTTCAAACCACGTGCAGTGATCGATATTGCGACTTTGACAGGCGCTTGTGTGATTTCTTTAGGCCATGTCCGTAGCGGATTGTTCTCGCCATCGGACGACTTGGCGCAAGCGTTGATGCAAGCGGGCGAAGACTCTATGGATTTGTGCTGGCGTCTGCCTTTAGATGAAGAATACGCAGAGGGCCTCAAATCTAACTTTGCTGACGTAGCCAATGTGGCAGGGCGTGACGGCGGAGCGGTGACTGCTGCCAAGTTTTTACAACGATTTGCCAAAGACTTCCCATGGGCGCATTTAGATATTGCCGGTGCAGCTTGGAAAACCGGTGCGGCTAAAGGTGCGACTGGGAGGCCTGTCGGTTTGCTCTTGCATTATTTGTTGCATACCAAGGCTTGATGGCTGAGATAGCGTTCCATTTCAATGCGCCTGACAAGGTGGCCTATGCATGCCGCTTGTTGCGTAAAGCGGTTGCATCTGGCGCAAAAGTTCTCGTTGTAGTTCCTGCTGAGCAAATGGATCATTTGGACCAAAGCTTGTGGACGTTTTCGCAACTTGAGTTTTTGCCGCATTGCAGGATCCATAGCCCTCAGGCTTTACGACAAGCCTCTCCAGTGCATTTGGCCACTACCTTGGATGCGATGGATAACTTGTCTCCGCGTGATGTTTTGTTGAATCTAGGCGACAAGGTTTGTGCGGGTTTCGAGCAGTTTGCGCGCGTGATTGAAGTTGTTACGCTTGAAGATGCAGACCGCCAACATGCGCGAAGCCGTTGGAAGCAATACACCGACCAAGGTTTTGATATTGTCCGGCATGATTTAAAGTTAAAGGAAACCCTTGTTTGATTTTTTGGTTTCATAGTTGATACTTGTTGTTCAAGTTTTATGCATTTTTTTATTTTTTAACCCTCTAAGGAGTTTCACGATGCGTTTTCAAACCAAACCCTTATTTCAATTGACTGTTTTTGCTGCGTCTATGGCATTTGCAAGTGCGGTGATCGCCCAAGAGCAAGTCATCAAGATCGGCCACGTCGGACCTTTGAGTGGCGCAATTGCCCACTTGGGAAAAGACAATGAAAACGGTGCCCGCTTGGCTATTGAAGACTTGAATACCAAAGGCATTTCTATCGGTGGCAAAAAAGTGAAGTTTGAATTAGTGGCGGAAGACGATGCCGCTGATCCCAAACAAGGCACAGCCGCTGCGCAAAAATTGGTTGATGCGAAGGTCAGCGGTATCGTGGGCCACTTAAATTCGGGTACTTCAATTCCTGCCTCCAAAATTTATAGTGATGCGGGCATTCCTCAGATTTCACCGTCTGCTACTAATCCCAAATACACCCGCCAAGGCTTTAAAACCACGTTTCGTGTGGTAGCCGACGATGTGCATTTGGGCGGCACCTTGGGTCGTTATGCCGTCAAAGACCTCAAAGGCAAAGCCATTGCTGTAATCGATGACCGTACAGCCTATGGCCAAGGCGTTGCAGAAGAATTTGAAAAAGCTGTCAAAGCAGCCGGTGGTAACTTGGTGGGACACGAGTTCACGACCGACAAAGCCACCGACTTCATGTCAATCCTCACCACGATCAAAGGTAAAAAGCCTGACATCGTCTTCTTTGGCGGCATGGACGCAGTAGGCGGCCCGATGTTGAAACAAATGAAATCTCTGGGATTGAACGCCAAGTTCATGGGTGGCGACGGTATTTGCACGACTGAATTAGTCAAGCTAGCGGGTGACGCAATGGCAGATGGCCAAGTTGTCTGTGCTGAGGCGGGTGGCGTTGACGGTGCCTTGAAGAAGGGTATGGACGACTTTGGTGTGAAGTACAAAAAGCGTTTTAATGATGACGTCAAACTCTACGCACCCTATGTATACGACGCTGTCAACGTGATGGTGGACGCGATGCAACGCGCGAAATCGTCTGATCCTTCTAAATACTTACCTGAATTGGCTAAAACATCAGGTTACAAAGGGGTAACGGGAAATATCTCTTTTGATTCAAAAGGTGATATTAAAAATGGTGCTTTAACTCTTTATACCTACAAGGCGGGCAAACGCGACCAACTTGCGGTAGTTCGTTAAAAATTTATGAATGACTTGTCCACCGGTTGATTCTCTCGTGCGTTGTATACGCATTGAGATTACAGGAGACGCTCTTGGACAAGTCAGTTTTTCAAATAGATCCCCCAGATGTCGCGATAGAGCGTCGATATAAAGCAGTTGTTCACGAAAAATCTGGAATCAAAGCCACTTTTGACCGTATACGCGCTCAACTAGCGCAAGAGGCTGAACAACGTAGCCGGCCCGCCTCGCGTATTTATTCAGGTTTCCGCGCTTTTAAAGCCTAGTTTTTGGCTTTTTCTTTTGACTTAGTTTGTTGCGATGCAACAACTTGATGCAGGTATTTAGAGTCTTTTAGTATTCATATTGCGTTTGTAGTATCGCTTAGCAACTACCCTTTCTTTGGTTGCAAATTCATAAGCCCATAATTAGCCTAAATTTTTAAAAAATACGAGGGCGGGTGTTCTTATGAAATTAAGTAGGTTTTTTTCAACCGATATAGCCATTGACCTTGGCACCGCAAATACCCTCATCTATATTAAAAATCAAGGCATTGTTTTAGATGAACCTTCGGTTGTAGTCATCAGAAAAGACTCCAAAAACAATGGCAAGACAACGGTTCTCGCGGTTGGTAACGAAGCCAAGTCGATGTTAGGTCGAGTGCCTGAAGGTATTGAAGTCATTCGACCCATGAAAGACGGCGTGATTGCAGACTTCACCGTGACCGAAGTCATGCTCAAGCATTTCATCAAGTTAGCGCATCCGAGCATGTTGTTTCGTCCGAGCCCACGTATCGTGATTTGCGTGCCATGTGGTTCTACCCAGGTTGAACGCCGTGCTATCCGAGAGTCTGCTTTGGGTGCGGGTGCTTCAGAGGTGTATTTGATTGAAGAACCTATGGCTGCAGCGATTGGCGCGGGACTTCCAGTCACAGACGCTTGTGGCTCCATGGTGGTAGACATTGGTGGTGGCACGACAGAGGTGGGTATCGTCTCACTAGGAGGCATGGTCTACAAAAACAGCGCGCGCGTGGGGGGTGATAAGTTTGATGAAGCCATCATCAATTACATTCGCCGTAACTTTGGTATGTTGATCGGCGAGCAGACTGCCGAAAGAATTAAAAAAGAAATTGCTACAGCTTTTCCTGGCTCAGGCGTGATGGAGTTAGAAATTACTGGACGCAATTTGAGCCAAGGTATACCGCAAAGCTTCACCATAAGTTCCAACGAAGTGCTTGAAGCCCTCACTGACGCTTTGAATAATTTGGTGTCAACCGTCAAGATTGCTCTGGAGAAAACTCCGCCAGAACTGAGTTCCGATATCGCCGAGCGCGGCATTATGTTGACGGGTGGAGGAGCTCTTCTACGCGACTTAGACCGATTGTTGTCGGAAGAAACTGGATTGCCAGTATTGATTGCCGAGGATCCGTTGACCTGTGTGGCCAGGGGTTGCGGTATTGCCTTAGATCAAATGCAAGGTATGAACAATATTTTTTCTAGCGACTAAACCGCTATACCAACCCAAGATTGGGAATGTTCAATACGGCTTTTTAGTTTTTGGGTACTGAAGCCGCATTGGCGGGACGGGCTGGAGCTATCCATTTACCAACACCGCCTTGTCTGAAGTCTTGTAAGGTTTGCTCAGTTTTTTGCACTAAGCTGTTGGTGCTTTCCATAGTCTTTTGCGTACTCTCCATCACCTTTTGCGTGCTCTCTATCGCCTTCTGCGTACTACCTAGCACTTGACGCGCAGACTGCATGGTTTTTTCGGTGAGTTCTGCATTACGCACCATGCTGGCACTGCCTAAATCGAGATTGGTAAGCATATGGTCGACACGAGGGTCTTGGGCGCGGGCGTTAAGGCTGTTGAGAAGCTTTTCGGTAGACACCAATGTTTTGTTGATGTTGGCTAAGGTTGCAGGGAGACCTTTATGAGGGTCTGTGATTTCTGCTGCAACTGACATCACGCGCGCGATGGCTGGATCTATTTTTTCTAAGACTTTTTTCTCGAGATCGTGGGCAAGATCAAAATGTGTGAAGTCAATAGCGTCGTTGTTTTTGAAAAAATCACGGTTGCTGGGATGCTTGCGAAGAATCAATTCGGCGCCTACCAGTTTGGCAGAGGCCAATTCCAAGGTAGAGCCAGTGGTTGCAAGACTGCGGTATTTCTCCTTGACCTCTAGCGTGCCTTGAATCTCGCCGCTGGGTGTGAGTTCTAAACTCTTGACTTGGCCAACAGGAAACCCTTGGTAGACCACTTTCATGCCGTTGCTCAAATGCACGCCAGAACTTGTTGCAAAGCGCAACACCAGGTTGTTGTCGAAAGCGCCTTGTTTTTTAGCCAACCAAAAGCCTAGTCCAAGCAACACACCTGCCGCGATGGCGGTGACCACAAGAAGATTGCGCAATGCATGACCTTGTTGCGCTGTTGATTGGGTGGTCAATGAAGGTGTCATGCATGTCTCCTTGCTAGCAAGCATTGTTTTTTAGCGTACGTAAGTACATATTTCAGGCGGCGCCGCGAAGCAGCCAATGGATATAGGAATCGACAGCTTCTACCGACAGTATCCATATAACCATTAACCACAATAACCGAGTTGCGCTGCGTGAAGGCGACTCTTTCGAGCGACTCAAAATGAGCTTGTCCAAATGACCGAGCCAACCCAGTCCTAAAGCCTCAACACCGGTTCGGAGGCATAAGCGCATTAACTCTGTGACGGGGTAATGTTGCGCAAGCTCTAGCAGAGCTGACGCACTAAATGCCGCATTTGACGCTTGTATGCCAACAAAATAACCGATCCAGGCACATAATAAAAATACAACCAAGTTCACCCAAGCGGCCCACAGGGTAGCCAAGATGTCGGACAGCACGTCATCGTTATGTGCGCTGCCTTCTAGCGACTGAAATAACACCACGCGAATACCAAGCAGCATGCACGTTACCAAGCTCGGAAGTTTTTGGAGCAACAAAATGCTCACCACCTCACTTGCAATTCCCAAATTACTGAGGGCGTTCAGCGCAACCACCGCACCTAATCCAGCGCCCCATAAAAACCCCATCAGTCCAACAAAATCTGCCGTCGAACGAATATGTCCAAGGACTTGATTACCCAAGCGATCTGCTCGGAGAGTGATATGGGGAGTAGCCATCAAGCCAATTCTGCGACCAATTCAATCTCTACACAGGCGCCCATAGGTAACTGAGCCACACCAAAAGCACTGCGTGCGTGGGCGCCTTTTTCACCAAAAATTTGTCCAATCAACTCACTACAGCCATTGGTAACCAAATGGTGTTCGACAAAGTCAGCCGTTGAGTTGACCAAACTCATGACTTTCACGATGCGTTGGATTTTATTGAGGTCACCCACGGCCGCATGCAAAGTGCCCAGCAAATCAATAGCCACCGCGCGGGCAGCCTCTTTGCCTTCCGCCGTTTGCATGGTGCGTCCGAGTTGACCCACCCAAGCTTTGCCATCTTTTTTGGCAATGTGGCCGCTCAAAAAAACCAAATTGCCAGTTTGCACAAAAGGAACATAGGCGGCAGCTGGCACAGCAACAGGTGGCAATTGGATCTGAAGTTCTGAAAGCTTGTCGTATAGGCTCATAAGTCTTTAAAGATGGGATAGAAATGTCGATATTTGATTGTCGCATTGCATGGGCTTTGCAAGATAAGTTAGTTCAAAAGAATTAAGTCTGAATGGCTCAAGAAAGAAGTGCACCTGACGATATATTGTGTAAGTCTTCTACTGTTTGAGGTTGACATGCTATTTCGTGCTTTTGCTGTTTGCGTATTCATTTTCGGTCTCTTACTTGGTTGGAGTAGTTCTGCCCGTGCGGAGTGGAGCGAGTTAGCCAAAGAGCCCGAAGCACAATATTTCTTTGACAAAGAGTCTGTCACGCCCGTGCATGTGTCACGCTACGCTTGGGTATTGACCAATTTAGCAAAGGCTGAAACAACACCGACTGGTGAACCTTATGCCTCTTACATGATTCGATTACGTGTGTATTGCAAGACAGATATGGTGGCGCGCCTGTCCATTAGCTATTTCGATAAGGCAATGGGTAAGGGTAAAGAAGTTTCTACCGAAGACCTGCAAGAGTGGCGTAACCGGGAGACTCCGATCCGCCCCAACACGTATATGTCCGCCTTGAAAAAGGAAGTGTGCGCAGCAAAGCAAGTCGCTGGTTAAAAAGTTACTGCAACTGGTGTCTTTTGATACCAGCGATTACGCTAAGTAAACCCAAACACCCGACTATGTTCGGGTGTTTTCATTTTTACTGCAATTCTGTCTGGGTTGGGTGGCTGGAACAGCCCTACAACTTCAGCAAGCCACTCTTTGGCCGGCTGCGATAAACCTCGCTGGCCTCTGTATCTCAAATTTGTTACTGGTCACACTGTTACTGTGTCGACACCGTTTCACACTACCCGTCTTATCGCAATGCTTATTTGTGTTGGTCGTTTCTACAGCCGTTGCATTCTTTGTATGCGCAAGTCGTGCCCAGATTTTTCTTGAAAAGCAAATACCACCCAAACTAGAGGGGCAGGTGTTGGAAGTGGTGGGTCGAGTGACAGCCATGCCCCAGCAGACGCAGGCCAACATTCGCTTTCGGTTTGCAGTACAGACGGCAAAGCTTATAAGTGGTGAGCTAGTAGAACTTCCTCCTTTGGTCATGCTAGGTTGGTATACGAACACCTCTGATACAAGCCCCTGGCCTGTTGATGTGCAGGCGGGTGATGTCTGGAAGTTTTCTATCAAACTGAAAGCTCCGCATGGCCATATCAATCCCCATGGTTTTGACTACGAGTTGTGGTTGTGGGAGCAAGGTTTGCAAGCCACAGGCTATGTTCGCCATGGCCCGCGAGATGCAATGCCTACATTGGTAGAGCGCAGTTGGAAGCATCCGATCGAGCGCGTGCGGCAACAGGTGCGCCACTGGGTCTATGCGCAAGTGGGTGAGCAGCAGGCTGCGGGAGCCGTAGTTGCGTTGCTAATAGGTGACCAAGCGGCAATCGATCGCGCAGATTGGGATGTATTTCGCGCAACAGGGGTTGCACATTTGATGGCGATATCTGGTTTGCACATCACTGCGCTGGCTTGGTTGATGGCTAGATGTGTGGCTTGGTTCTGGCGAAGGTCAGACATCTGGGCCAAGTATTCGTGGTGTATGTGGTTGCCAACACAAAAAGCTGCGATGGTTGTTGCGTTTTTAGTCGCTCTGAGTTACAGCGTATTCACGGGCTGGGGTATTCCAGCACAGCGCACGGTGTGGATGCTGGGCGTTGTGTTGGCATTGAAATTTTTTGGGTTGCGCTGGCCTGCCCATCAGCTTTTATTGTTTGCAGCCACTGTGGTGTTGATTGCAGATCCATGGGCTTTGATGCAAGCAGGATTTTGGTTGAGCTTTATGGCCGTGTCGATTTTGTTTGTGGGCTCGCCAACTTTTCAGTTATTGCCTTCACTTATCAGGGAGCAATTTTTGATGAGTGTCTGTATGGCACCTATAGGGCTGTTGTTCTTTCATCAAGTCTCCTTGGTTGGATTCTTTGCAAATCTTGTTGCTGTGCCATGGGTCACCTGTGTGGTGACGCCTTTGTGTATGTTCGGATTGCTGATTCCGCTAGCGTGGAACCTAGCCGCTTGGGCTATATCGGGATTGGGGCTATGCCTGGGCTGGCTGGCGAGTTTCTCTTGGGCGCAATGGTCTGCGCCAGCTGCACCCTTTTGGTTGGGTGTGCTGAGCATTGCAGGCATGTTGGTGTTTGCGATGCCTGTTGCCTGGTGGTGGAGGCTTTCAGGTGCGCTGTGTTTCTGGCCTGTCCTCAACTACCAAGCGCCCAGACCCAGCTATGGAGAGTTCGAACTCATAGGTGCCGATATGGGGCAAGGCCATGCGGTATTGGTTCGGACGCATCAAAGTAGTTTGCTCTACGACACCGGCCCGCGCTACTCCGCAGAGACCGACGCAGGGCAAAGGGTGCTGGTTCCATTGCTCATGGCGCTGGGGGAACGTTTAGACCGCGTCATCATCAGCCACCAAGACAGTGACCACAGCGGTGGCGCGCGCAGCGTGCTCAAAATGCAACCGCAAGCGGATGTGCTCACCTCCATACCGCCAGAACATGTGTTGCGTTCGATTCACCCAATGCAGACTTGCGTTGCTGGGCAAAAGTGGCAATGGGATGGTGTGCATTTTTCCGTGTTGCATCCTCAAGAAACTGACTACGCCAAAAAAAATAAACCGAACGCCTTGAGTTGTGTGCTTCGTATAGAAAGTGCTTTTGGTAACAGCGCATTGTTGGTGGCAGACATAGAAGCAGCCCAAGAAATTCAATTGGTTCAAAGCGGTATCCATTTGAAATCCGATTGGCTGTTGGTACCTCACCATGGCAGCGCGACTTCATCCACCCCCGGCTTTTTAAAAGCTGTTTTGCCAACCATCGCATGGGTGCAAGCTGGCTACCGCAACCGTTTTGGGCATCCACGTCCCGATGTGATGATGCGTTACGAAACGCAAGGCATACGGGTTTACCAAAGTGTGTGGTGTGGTGCTTCGACTTGGCGCAGCGTCACGCCAGCGTTAATGCAATGTGCGCGTGATGAACAAAGGCGCTATTGGCACCACGTATCGCCAATTGAAAGTCGGGACATCGATAAATGAAAATTAGATTTGACCTTCGGTGAGGGTATCAAGTTGAAACTTGCCACTTTTATGCCACAACCAAGTTTCTGTATAGCGCACACGACCAAGATGGACAGGTGCGGGAAATGGTTCTGCCGCTTTGATCGTGCGTTCTATTTCTTGAACGACTTCCGGTGCTTGTTTGGGTTTACGCATCCAATCAAACGATTCGATTTTTCCATCCTCACGCACTTCAAATGTTACGACACCAATGGCATACAAAAGCGGTGGTAGCTTGCCTTGGTGAATACGATGTTGGTTAAAGCCATAAATATGTTTGGCTGCATCGAATCGGTATTCCTTGGGTGTGCGCGCAATAGAGACGAGCGTTGGAAGAGGTTTTTCTTCTATTACTGTAACAACTGGTGCTGGTGTTTCTATTTCTATCTTCGGGACAGCAACGCTAACTAGTTTGGGAGCAGAACAAGCCGCCAACATACACAAACCTAAGGCCAAGATGATTTGCAACCGGGTAGGAATAGCCCTCAGTGGAACTTGTGACACCTCAGTGCTTAGCGACCGAAATATTGCTTGGGCTAGATGGAGGAATATGCGGGCAAAGAACATTCAGGCATGTTGAAATAATCCACATGCCATTTTGTGCCCCGAAATTTGATTGGTATCGGGCGTTTTCCCTAGGATTTGCTGGCTTAGCCGCCGCGGCGCATCAAGTCAAAGAAGTCCACATTGGTCTTGGTAGCCTTCATGTTTTTGAGCATTAATTCCATAGACTCGATCTCATCCATGTTGTACATGAACTGGCGCAAGATGCGGGTTTTTTGTAATATTTCGGGCGGTAACAACAACTCTTCGCGACGGGTACCGCTGCGGTTGAGTTGGATCGCTGGGAAAACCCGTTTTTCGTACAAGCGTCGGTCCAAATGGATCTCGCAGTTACCCGTGCCTTTGAATTCTTCAAAGATCACTTCGTCCATGCGGCTACCGGTATCCACCAAGGCTGTGGCGATGATGGTGAGAGAACCGCCTTCTTCAACCTTGCGGGCCGCACCAAAGAAACGTTTGGGGCGTTGCAATGCGTTGGAGTCCACACCACCCGTCAATACCTTGCCAGAGGAAGGGACTACGTTGTTGTAAGCGCGGGCCAAGCGGGTGATGGAGTCAAGCAAGATCACCACGTCTTTTTTGAGTTCCACCAAACGCTTGGCGCGCTCTATCACCATCTCGGCGACGTGCACGTGGCGGGCTGCGGGTTCATCAAAAGTGGAAGCGATAACCTCGGCTTTGACCGAGCGTTGCATTTCGGTTACCTCTTCAGGGCGTTCGTCGACCAACAAAACCATCATGTGGCTATCGGGGTAGTTGGCGGCGATAGCGTGGGCGATGTGTTGCATCATCACAGTCTTACCGCTTTTAGGCGGTGCGACCAACAAGGCGCGCTGACCTTTGCCGATTGGCGCGATGATGTCGATGATGCGGCCGGTGATGTTTTCGTCGCCCTTGATGTCTTGCTCGAGCTTCATGTGCTCGCGGGGGAACAAGGGGGTCAGGTTTTCAAACATGACCTTGTGTTTGTTGTTCTCAGGCAGGTCGTCATTGACTTTGTCGAGCTTGGTCAAAGCAAAGTAGCGCTCGCCATCTTTGGGAATACGCACTTCGCCTTCGATCATGTCGCCCGTATGCAGGTTGAAGCGACGCACTTGGCTTGGGCTGATGTAGATGTCGTCCGTGCTGGCGGTATAGCTGGTATCTGGGCTACGCAAAAAGCCAAAGCCATCGGGCAAGATCTCGAGGACGCCATCGGCAAACACTTGTTCGCCCGCGCGAGCGCGCTTTTTGATGATGGCGAACATGAGCTCTTGCTTACGCATGCGGCCCGTGTTTTCGATTTCGAGTTCTTCGGCTTGTTTCAGCACTTCAGACACGTGTAGTGCCTTGAGTTCGTTGAGATGCATAGATGACTCCAAAGGGAGTTCGTTAAGAATAAAAAGGGGGGGGGTCAAAAAACGAGGTCTGCGTTACCTCAGGACCAGAATTCGTGCCCAGATGGGGGGCCAACCACCTAGTGGGTGATTGGTCAATTCAAGTGTAATTATGACAGATAAAAAGCCCGAACTCGTTGCCAAGTGCGGGCTTTAAGGGAGGACAAGGGCAATATTTGTGAATGCCCACCAGATTTACGCCAGTTGCTGATCAATAAAAGCAGTTAGCTGGGCTTTGCTCATGGCGCCGACTTTAGTGGCCGCTAATTGGCCACTCTTGAATAACATCAGGGTGGGGATGCCGCGAATGCCAAATTTAGCGGGGATATCGCGGTTTTCGTCGACATTCATCTTGGCGATTTGCAATTTACCTTCGTAGGCTGCAGAGACTTCGTCCAAGATGGGGGCGATCATGCGGCAGGGGCCACACCATTCTGCCCAGTAGTCAACCAAAACAGGTTTGTCAGCTTGTAAAACGTCAGCTTCAAAAGTAGTGTCAGTGGTGTGTTTAATTAGGTCACTAGCCATAGCGGGTTCCTCTGAGATTTGCAATAACTGTACAGTTGGGGCATTGTGGCAGAAACCAAGTACGCATATGAAAACTCTCACGATTGATGTTGTCTCCGATGTGGTGTGCCCCTGGTGCTATGTGGGCAAGCGTCGCTTAGAAGGTGCACTCGACATGTTGGCCAAAGAACACCCTGACGTAGTGCCTGAAGTCCGCTGGCACGCTTTTCAACTCAACCCAGATATGAAGCCTGAGGGTATCGAGCGCTCGGAATACGTCAAAAACAAGTTTGGCGATCGAGCTGAGAGCATTTATGAGCGGGTCAGTGGCGTTGGGCAAGACGTTGGAATCGCTTTTAAGTTTGACCAAATCAAGCGCCAACCCAACACCATCCAAGCCCACAGCCTGATCGGTGCCTGCGACAGCGTGGATGGCCAAGAGCGTATGGTCGAAGCATTGTTCCAAGCCTATTTCTTGGAAGGACGCGATCTCACCGATCCGAAAGTATTGGTGGAAGTTGCCATCACTGCGGGCATGTCTCCATTCGTGGCCGAAGAGTGCTTAGAAAATGAAGCCTTATTGCAAGAAACGCGCGACAGCGACCAACAGGCACGCGAAATGGGCGTGACAGGTGTGCCTTTTTTCATCTTCAATCGTAAAGTAGGTGTGTCTGGCGCGCATGAAAGTGAAAGCCTCTTCAAGGCCATGACGGAATCCGTCGCGTGACACAACAAGCTTCGCCCATAGTCCGCGCCATGGTCTTGCGCGAAATTGAAGAGGGAGTCAAGCATGATGCTTTGTGGTTGCAGGCCTTGTCCGAATCCAAATTGGACCCTGCGCAAACCAAACTGCGCTACATCGCTCTTCGAACGCAAGCTATCCAAAGGGATATGAAAGGCTTGCTGATCGACCAAATCCGTGGCGCAGTCGCCAAAGATAAGTCCATTCGCTAGATAAATAAAAGTTGGGGAGGTGACGGACCTCGACCCCAGCACTGGATCCACAGTTAGGGCTGCTTGGTTCCCCACCTGACCCGGTTGGCCACTTCACCATGTGGGAAGGCCCGTCAATTCAAATTGTAGGTCACCTAGAATCTGCCACTTATGTCTTATTTAGTGCTGGCCCGCAAATACCGTCCCAAAACCTTTACCGAAATGGTGGGGCAAGAACACGTGGTGCAGGCCCTCACGAACGCGCTCACCACACAACGCTTGCACCACGCCTATTTGTTTACTGGCACACGCGGTGTTGGCAAAACCACGGTTTCGCGCATACTGGCGAAGTCGCTCAATTGCCAAGGTGCTGACGGACAGGGCGGAATCACTGCGACTCCATGCGGGGTTTGCCAAGCTTGTAGCGATATCGATGCGGACCGTTTTGTAGATTACACCGAGCTAGACGCCGCTTCTAACCGAGGCATTGAAGATGTGCAGTCGCTGCTCGAGCAAGCAGCCTATAAACCCGTGCAAGGTCGCTTCAAAGTCTTCATGATCGACGAAGTGCACATGCTCACAGGCCCAGCGTTTAACTCGATGCTCAAAACGCTGGAAGAGCCACCCGAGTACATGAAGTTTGTCCTTGCTACGACCGACCCACAAAAAGTACCGGTCACCGTTCTTTCGCGTTGTCTACAGTTCAATTTGCGGCCAATGGCACCCGAGACCGTCTTGTCGCATTTGGGCAGTGTGTTGCAACAAGAAGCTATCGAAGCAGAACCACAGGCCTTGCGTTTAATCGCCCGTGCTGCCCGCGGCTCTATGCGTGACGCCTTGAGTTTGACCGACCAAGCCATTGCCTTTGGCGGCGGCAAGTTACAAGAAGATGCTGTCAAGCACATGCTTGGTAGCGCAGACCGCACTTACGTATTTCAGTTGATCGAAGCATTAGCCAACGGCGACGGCAAATCGGTGGTGGCGATTTCTGAAACCTTG
>RFTR01000240.1 GCA_009923345.1 Betaproteobacteria bacterium | reverse complement strand
ATTCTGCAGAATCGCTTTTGAAATCAGGCGGCTTGGTCAGCGTGCAAGTTCTAAATGAGGTCGCATCGGTATGCTTGCGCAAACTAAAAATGACCTGGCAAGATATTGATGCCGTTTTGTTGATGCTTAAATCGACTTGTGAAGTACTCCCCGTAACACTTGCTTCTCACGAAAGAGCGATCGATTTAGCGCAACGATATCAACTCTCACTTTATGACGCCAATATTGTTTCCAACGCCATACTAGGAGGGGCAAAAACCTTGCTGTCAGAGGATATGCAAAGCGGTATGTTGATGGACGGGGTGACTGTTGTGAATCCGTTTTCAAACGCTGGATTTGCATCAATTAGCGCACGGTAAGAATTTGCGAAGTAATACTTGAAGCAATCTGACTGCCAGTGCCCCGTATCTCAGGGCGTGAGAGCTGCATTTTTAATGCCTGATGCGTCGGGTTTTGGGGATCGGCCAATTCAGCAATTTTGGTTTTGTATTCGGATAGGTTGCTTGCGATTAACTGACTCAAACCCAAAGACTGGAGTATGGACCCCCCCATCCGTGACACCAAGGTCTTGCCACTCACAGTGACAATCGGAACCCCAGCCTGCACCACATCGTTCGTAGTAGATCCGCAGTTGTAAGGAAACGTATCCAAAAATACATCCGCAAGCCGCAACTTGGCCTTGTATTCAATATGGGTCGTACGTGGGGTGAAATGGATGCGGCCTAAGTCCGCATTGGCCGCGACTGCGTGCGCTTTCAGGTTGGCAGTCGTAGTGGGGTTGTCATCGATGATCCAAAGCACCGCACTAGGTATTTCTTTTAACAATTCCATCCAAGTAGCGAACGTCTGAGGCGTAATTTTGTAAACATTACCAAAAGCGGCCATCACAAATGCCTCATCACTCAAACCAAACTCACTGCGTGAGGCCTCGCGAACTGGCGTTTCATCACGGGTAAGTGGAATAAAGCTACCGTCTACATACAGCGGTTTTTCAGTGAAGTATTGGGTAAGCTCCTCTGGCAAAGCGTATTTGTCAGCAATCACAAAATCAAACCAAGGCATACCAGTCGTGCCAATAAACCCAAGATAAGTCCCTTGCTTAGGCGCTGGATGCAAAGCAAAAATACCCGGCCGCGCTCCAGAACTCAAGCCATGGAGGTCTATCAAAACATCTATTTCGTCTTCTAAGACTTGCTCGGCAACTTGCCTATCGGTCAATGTGTGAATCGGTCGAATATGGTCAAACACATTTTTGAGTCGCGCTCTATGCGCGGTGCCGTCTTCAGGGCTGAAGTCATAAGCCACGACCTCATTCTTGGTTCGGTCTATGCCTTCAATCAGTTCCGCCAAAAGCAAACCCACTGCATGCACACACAAGTCACCAGACACAAAGCCGATGCGTTTGCGTGCATGGTTGTATTGACGGCCTTGGCTTAAAAACTCTTCTTTAAAGCTGTAAGTTCTCTCCACAAAAGCAAAAGCAGTCAGCAATTGCTGCACGGGGTCGTCCGTCAAAGCCAACATAGCCAAGGGCGAAGTTGCCATCAGCATGGCGTTTTGCGTGATGTTGGGCAGCGGCTTATAGACAGGCCAAGCACAAGACTTTTGGCGAATATGGATCCAATGTTGCAGGGCAGGGGTTTGTTTCGGGTCTATTGCCAAGCTTTGTTCTAAGGCTTGTTCAGCCAAATCGTATTGTTTGAGTTCTTCTTGCACCCGGCCAATATGGTTGAGCGCCATGGTGATCATGTCTGAGGGTGGCGCATCTTGAAGGTAGCGCTGACTCACTAAAGAGGCCCATTGCTGCAGGGCCTCATCCCGCTTACCAAGTTTTTCAAGGGTGAGCCCAAGATTGATCAACGCTTGCGGAAACCGCGGTTGAACCGTCAAGCATTGCCGATAAGCGCCTTCAGCTGCCAGCGTATCGCCAGTGGACTGCAATAGAGATCCGTAATTGAACCAACCCATAAAACGGTTGGGGTCGCTGGATGTCTCTAACCAAGTTTTATAGGTCTGGAGTGCCTCATCCACCTTGCCCGCTTGTTGGAGCTGTTCGCAGGTGGTGAAGAG
>RFTR01000239.1 GCA_009923345.1 Betaproteobacteria bacterium | reverse complement strand
ACAGAGATCGCCTCAGGCAGTGTTTGTTTGGCAACTTTGACCAACTCCAAATGGCCTTCGTGCAAGTTGCCCATGGTGGGAACGAAGGTCCGTTGCTTGGTTGGTTTGAGTAAGCGACGTAAGTCTTCAATCGAATGCGCGATCTGCATGGCAGGCGACGCTTACCAAGCGTGTTGGGTGTTGTCTGGAAAGCTGCCGTCTTTGACTGCCGCAACATAGGCCGCAAAAGCTTCTTGCACGCTGCTCTGGCCTTGCAAGAAATTGCGCACAAATTTAGGCGTTTTGCCTAAGTTGACGCCCAGCATGTCTGGCATGACCAACACCTGGCCTGCTGTGCCGTTACCAGCGCCTATGCCTATGGTGTGGCAAGTGGGTAGTTGCTGTGTGAGTTGGGTCGACAAAGCGGCAGGCACCATTTCAAGTACCAACATCGAAGCACCTGCTTCTTGCAGTTCCAAAGCGTGATTGGTGAGTTGCGTAGCGCTGTCATCGTTGCGGCCTTGGACGCGATAACCGCCAAGTGCATGCACGGTTTGCGGTGTAAGACCCAGATGGGCGCATACAGGAATACCGCGCTCCACCAAAAAGCGGACGGTGTCAGTCGTCCAACCACCACCCTCGAGTTTGACCATCTGGGCACCTGCTTGCATCAACACAGTTGCGCTACGCAGCGCTTCTTCACGTGAGGCTTGGTAAGAACCAAAGGGCAAATCGCCAATCACCCAAGCACGTCCTTGCACGCGCTCTAAACCACGTACCACGCTTTGCACGTGATAGCGCATGGACTCCAGCGTGACGCCCACCGTGCTATTGAGACCTTGGCAGACCATGCCCAAAGAATCGCCCACCAATATGCATTCAACGCCCGCGGCATCTGCCACCGCAGCATAAGTAGCGTCGTAAGCCGTGAGCATGGTGATCTTTTCGCCACGCCCGCGCATCTCAGTTATGCGCGGCAGGGTGATCGAAGGACGTTGGGGTGTGGTTGCAGACATTTAATTGGGGGTGTAAGCCAAACGAACATAAATGGGGGCATATGCCTCAGCTTGGGTAATGTCCACCAGAGATTCTTTGGCCAACTCGAGCAAGGCTAAAAAGGTGACAACCAGGACGGGCAAGCCTTGAGTAGGGTCGAACAGTTTTTCAAATTCGACAAAGCGCTGACCTTGAAGCTTTTTGAGCACTTGACTCATGTATTCGCGCACCGAGAGTTCTTCGCGAGAAATTTTGTGGTGCTGAACCAATTTGGCGCGCTTCAATATGTCAGCCCAGGCTTGGCTCAAGTCGAGCACATGTACATCGGGAAAACGCGGTTGTAGCGATTGTTCGATATAAATTTGTGCTTTGAGAAAGTCCCGACCGAATTGCGGAATCTCGTTGAGCTTGGCGGCTGCGAGTTTCATTTGCTCGTATTCGAGCAAGCGACGCACCAACTCTGCACGTGGGTCTTCGGGTTCTTCGCCTTCAGCCACTTTCTTGGGCGGCAACAGCATGCGTGACTTGATCTCAATCAGCATGGCTGCCATCAACAGGTATTCGGCTGCGAGCTCTAGGTTGCGCGTACGGATTTCGTCGACATAGCTCAAGTACTGGCGGGTGAGCGCCGCCATGGGGATGTCCAGAATATTGAAGTTTTGCTTACGGATGAGATAGAGCAATAAATCAAGGGGGCCTTGGAAGGCCTCTAAAAAAACCTCGAGCGCATCAGGCGGGATATACAAATCATGCGGCATTGCGAACAAAGGTTCGCCGTACAACTTGGCCACAGCCACGTTGTCTATCACCTCCGGCATGACGGATTGCAAGTCAGACACGGAAGTTAGGCGTTGGTTTGGTAAACGTAGGGCTTTTGCGCCACGCGGCCTGCAGCAATTTCTTGCGCAACTTCGCGATTGATGTTCTTGTCCCACAGCAAAGCGCGACCATCGCGTTGGCTCTTTTCTAGCTCAGGCTTGCTACTTTTCATCTGTTCGATGAATTGGGTAACTTCAGACTTGTATGCGGGGCGTTGGAATATGGACATAGCGGCTCTTATTGAAAGGCGACTAGGGATTTTAGCGGGCAGGCGGAATTTGATTTAATTGGGGTCAGAACCTAATTAATTAATTAGG
>RFTR01000238.1 GCA_009923345.1 Betaproteobacteria bacterium | reverse complement strand
GCGCTCGTTCGCGCCGTATTTTTCTTTCATCGCCACCGCCCATATGCGGCGCGCGACACGGCCCATCACGGTGTATTCGGGGTCCATGCCGTTGCTGAAGAAGAACGACAGATTGGGCGCGAAGTCGTCGATGTGCATGCCGCGCGCCAAATAGGCTTCGACAAAGGTAAAACCATTGCTCAGCGTGAACGCGAGTTGTGAGATGGGGTTGGCACCCGCTTCAGCAATGTGGTAGCCACTGATCGACACGCTGTAGAAATTGCGCACTTGGTTATGCACAAAGTACTCGGCAATATCGCCCATCACTTTGAGTGAGAACTCGGTGCTGAACAAGCAGGTGTTTTGCCCTTGGTCTTCTTTCAGAATGTCGGCTTGCACCGTGCCACGCACGTTTTGCAGCACCCATTCTTTGATCTTGGCGGTTTCAGTCTCGGTGGGTTCACGGCCGTTATCGGTTTTGAATTTATCGATGTTTTGGTCGATGGCGGTATTCATGAACATCGCCAAAATAGACGGGGCCGGACCATTGATGGTCATCGACACGCTGGTAGTCGGATTGCATAAATCAAAGCCGTCGTAGAGCACCTTCATGTCGTCGAGCGTGGCGACGTTCACGCCGGAGTTACCGACCTTGCCGTAGATGTCTGGACGCAGATCGGGGTCGTTGCCATACAAGGTGACGGAGTCAAACGCTGTTGACAAGCGCTTGGCATCCATGCCTTGCGACACCAGTTTGAAACGGCGGTTGGTGCGGAAGGGATCGCCTTCACCTGCAAACATACGGGTAGGGTCTTCGTTCTCACGCTTGAACGCAAAAGTGCCTGCGGTGTAGGGATAGCTGCCAGGCACGTTGTCGAGCATCAGCCACTTCAAAATTTCGCCGTGGTCTTCGTACTGGGGAAGAGAGACTTTGCGGATCGTGGTGCCACTCAATGACTTGGTGGTGAGTGCGGTCCGAATTTCCTTATCGCGAATTTTGACGACGTATTCGTCGCCAGCGTAAGCCGTTTGCATCGCGGGCCATTGCGTGAGCAGTTTGCGCTCAGTAGCGCCCATGCCTTCTTCGCGTTGCTTGGCCAAGTCACGCGCAGCCTCAGCGGCTTTGGCGCGACCAGGCTTGTCGATCTCGAGCATGTCGGCCGCAGCCAGGAGTTGTTGGATTTCGCGTGCGAGTTTGGCTTGGGTGCGCGCACGTTTTTTGTAGCCGCGCACGGTGTCGCTGATTTCTGCGAGATAGCGGGTGCGTGCAGCTGGAACGATAGGCGTTTGGTTAGTGCTATGACGGACTTTCACCAAAGGCAGTAAACCGTCTTTAAGATGCAAACCAAGTTCGCCTAAGCGGCCCTTGAGCGCTTGGTAGAGCGCGGTGACACCGTCGTCATTGAAGCGCGCCGCCATGGTGCCAAAAACTGGCATGTCTTCTATGGGAGTAGTCCACGCTTCTTTGTTGCGTTGCACTTGTTTGGCGACATCGCGCAAGGCATCGCTCGCGCCTTTGCGGTCGAACTTGTTGATGGCTACAAACTCGGCAAAGTCGAGCATGTCGATTTTTTCGAGTTGGCTGGCAGCGCCAAACTCTGGCGTCATCACATACATAGGAATATCAACATGCGGAACGATGGCGGCGTCACCTTGGCCGATGCCAGATGTTTCGACAATGATCAAGTCAAAGCCCGCGCACTTTGTCGCGGCTAATACGTCGGGCAAGGCGGCACTGATTTCGCTGCCAAAGTCGCGTGTAGCCAAGCTGCGCATGAAAACGCGTTGGCCAGAATCGTTTTTGTCTTTGACAGTGTTTTTGCCTGCACTCCAAGGCGATATGGCATTCATGCGAATGCGGTCACCCAGCAAGGCGCCACCACTCTTGCGGCGTGAGGGATCGATAGAAATCACCGCGATGCGGAGTGCGTCACCTTGGTCTAAACGCATGCGGCGCACCAACTCGTCCGTCAACGAAGATTTACCTGCGCCGCCTGTACCAGTGATGCCCAAGACGGGCACTTTGTGGTTGAGTGCTTCTTTGCGAACCGCCTCGACCAATTTGTTGAAAGCGGGGTCGACCGCTTTCCCATTGGACGCAACTTGCGCGTTTTCTAATGCGGTGATGAGTTGCGCCAATTTACGCCAC
>RFTR01000237.1 GCA_009923345.1 Betaproteobacteria bacterium | reverse complement strand
GTGGACGCCATACTTGCACGTCGAGGTGGCTCGCTGCTTAACCTCGATAGAGCACTGCTTTGGAGCGAACCTGTCGCGCGCGGTTGGAATGTGTATTTAAAAAACGTGCGTACTGGCTTACCCACCAGCCGTAAATTGTGTGAGTTAGGCATTTGCACTGTGGCATTGCTCACGGGCGCTTCTTACGAGTACCACCACCATGCGCCAGATTTTTTAACGGCAGGTGGCACACAGGCTGAGTTAGATGCCTTGAACCGCGCCGTCAAAGGCGACGCATGCCAAGCCATCACAGATGCCGCGTTGGGCGAAGTAGAACGCTTAGTAGTGCAGTACGCAGCGCAAATCACGGTCAAAGTGAAGGTAGACGATGCTTTGTTCAAGCAGATCAGCCAACACTTTGACACCACGGGCGTGGTGGAGTTAACAACTGCGATTGCCACCTACAACATGGTGGCGCGCTTTTTAACGGCGCTTCAAATTACGCCCGAAGGCGAAGAACGGCATTAATCAGCCTTGATATCGTTGTCTTTGACGACCTTGGCCCAAATCACCATTTGCTTTTCAATAAAAGAGCGGGCTTGTTCTGGAGAACCGCCCATGATGTCAATGCCTTGTGCATCGAGTTTTTTGGCGACTTCTGGATTTTTCAAAACTTTGTTGAGTTCTTCATTCATGCGCTTGATGATTTCGGGTGGCGTTTTGGACGATGCCAAAAAGGCCCACCATGCAGGCGCCTCAAAACCCGCGTAACCATTTTCTGCAATGGTTGGCACATTGGGTAAATCTGGCGAGCGCTTGC
Source organism: Betaproteobacteria bacterium (assembly GCA_009923345.1). Lineage (GTDB taxonomy): Bacteria > Pseudomonadota > Gammaproteobacteria > Burkholderiales > Burkholderiaceae_C > Limnohabitans. Next base: position 1,332 of record RFTR01000237.1, on the reverse strand, counting down.
TAGTGGTCACAGCCAATGGACGCATGCGCCCACTATCGATATGGGGCTTGGTCACAAATATGGAGGCAATAGACAAAGGCACATGCCCAGCAACGGCATCGCTCATCAAGGGACCACCGCCTTTATAAGGAATATGCGTCCATTCGACATTGGCGTCTTTGCCCAACAAGGCCATCGCTAAGTGGCCAAGGCTTCCATTACCAATTGTTCCAAAACTTACATTTTTCTTGGCTTTTGCGGCAGCGACAACTTCTGCAAATGTTTTGTATTCAGAACCCGCATGCGTTGCCAATACCATGGGGGATGTGCCGACTACGACCATAGGGGTCAGGTCTTTTTTACTGTCAAACGGCATGCTAGGGGTGAGACTTGGATTGACGCCAAATGTGTCAAACACCACAGCAAATGTGTAGCCATCAGCAGGGGCTTGCACCACAGCTGCAGTCCCGATCGTGCCAGAAGCGCCACCGCGGTTTTCAACGATCACGGTTTGACCCAATTGCTGCGACAAAGGCTGCGCAATGATGCGCGCTACTTGGTCTACGGAACCGCCCGGTGGAAATACGGCCACCAAACGAATGGGTTGGCGCGTGGGCCATGCTTGCGCAAAAGCCAATATAGGCGCACTGAGAGCACACACAAGAAGCGCGGCAAGGCTTAATTTTTTTGTCCAAGCATGCATAAAAAACTCCCTAGAAAAAATAAAAAATAGCTTGATGCCAATTGTTCTATGCCTTACTAGGGTTTTCGCTACGGCAATTACGCATGGGGTTATTACGGATCTAGGGGCATTGATAATGCGCCCATGGTTCGTTCATCTCAACTTTTACACGCCACGCATAGTGGCGCAACGTCTGCAAACCAATCAGAAAAACCACTTGCTGCCCGCTCTGGTTGGTTGAATGGTCAATTAGTGCAATACGCTTCAAAAGATGCACCGTTTGGTGAGCTAGCGTTGACGTGTCCCGAAGGACAACATCTGCATTATTTAGATTGGCGCACCAACGAAAGTGTGTTGCTACTAAAAAACGTTCAACGCCTCACTGCCCCCAACCCCGGTGTGATGACGGGCCCGGGTACCAATAGCTATTTGGTGGGCGATCCTGACACTGGTTATTTAGCAATTGATCCAGGCCCTGCAGACACAGAGCACATTGACCGCTTGTGGCGTGCTGCTGGTGGCGATATACGCATGATTGTGTGCACACACTCTCACCCAGACCATTCACCTGGCGCGGCACCTTTGCAAGCTTTGTGTGTGGCGCACGGCAAACGTCCGCCAATCTTGGGTTTGTCTTCTGCACCTACGGCGCGTGCGAATAGCGAATTCAC
>RFTR01000236.1 GCA_009923345.1 Betaproteobacteria bacterium | reverse complement strand
TCGGTGGCGTCAATCACAAACCACTCATGCACCACGTCAGCGGGTTTTGCGCTGAAAGTAGACATGGAGTTTCCTAAAAAGGGGGTTTGTTGGCTTCTTTTCCACGGTCGGCGTTCTTCTGATGAGAACCTCTTAGGTGGCTTCACCGCCTCAAACTTCTGTTTAAGACAGCCCCTGCCGCGGAAACCTGATTGCGCTGCAGAGCCTGTCATTATAAGCAATTTCAAGCACTTAGCGCAATCATTTCATGCTCGGCACATCTAAAAGGGTATATTGCCCGCATGTTCAGTTACCGCCACGCCTTTCACGCCGGCAACCATGCCGATGTGCTCAAACACACCGTCTTGATTGCCGTTTTGCGCCATTTGATACAGAAAGAGGCGTCTATTCAGTATGTCGACACCCACGCGGGCGCGGGCCTCTACCGCTTAGACGGCGACTATGCGGAGAAAAGCGGCGAGGCGGCCGAGGGCGTATTGAAAGTCATGCAAGCGAAGCAGGCACTCACCTCACCGATCTTGTTGGACTATTTGGAGATGGTCAGCAGCTTTAACAACAGTAGCAAAACCCGTGTCTACCCAGGCTCGCCCTTCATCATCCACCAACTGCTGCGCCACGACAGCCGGGACCGCTTGAAGCTCTACGAATTCCATCCCACCGACCACAAAGCCTTGGTTGGCAATGTGGCGCTTCCTCCGCCTTTGTCCAGCAGCGGCTCACGTCGCGCCTGCGTGTTGATGGACCCCAGTTACGAGCTGAAGTCCGATTACGCCCGCGTGATCGACAGCATGCAAGACAGCCTTAAACGGTTTGCGACAGGCACTTACCTGGTTTGGTATCCCGTCATCCCGCGCATCGAAGCCCACGATTTGCCGCGCAAACTCAAATTGCTCTGCCAACCGATCAAAAAGCCTTGGCTTAACGCCACTTTTGCCATAGGCCGAGCCAGTGGCGGGAACGATAAGGGTTTGAGCGCTAGCGGCATGTTTGTGGTCAATCCGCCACACACCTTGAAAGGCCAACTACAAGCCGCCCTGCCTGAACTGGAGCAAATTTTGGGACGCGGACCAGGCCAGGGCTTTGTCGTAGAGTCTGGCGGTTAAATTTCCCGACCGATTGGTCGGTTAATTATTTATACTCTGCTGTGGCGCATTTTTAGCGCACAGGAGTGGAGACATGTATACCCAATCATTCAGTGTTCCCGATGGGGACGCGCCCGCCGCAGTCAAGCTCGTCAGCGGCGTAACCGACAACGCAACGCAAGCCTTGCAAGACGCATTCGATGCACGCATCGACGCAGATGGTCGCATCGAACCACAAGACTGGATGCCCGACGCGTATCGGAAAACACTGGTGCGTCAAATCAGCCAACACGCGCACAGCGAGATCGTAGGTATGTTGCCCGAAGGTAACTGGATCAGCCGCGCGCCCTCACTCAAACGCAAAGCGATTTTGATGGCCAAGGTGCAAGACGAAGCGGGCCATGGTCTTTACCTCTACAGCGCAGCAGAAACTTTGGGAACCAGCCGTGACCAAATGCTCGATGCGCTGCACACCGGTCGCGCCAAATACAGCTCGATCTTCAACTACCCCACATTGACATGGGCGGATGTCGGCGTGATCGGTTGGCTGGTCGATGGCGCCGCCATCATGAACCAAATCCCTTTGTGTCGTTGTTCTTATGGCCCGTATGCGCGCGCCATGGTGCGTGTATGCAAAGAAGAAAGCTTCCACCAACGCCAAGGGTATGAAGCCCTGTTGGTGATGATGACTGGCACGCAAGAACAAAAAGACATGGTGCAAGACGCGGTCAACCGTTGGTGGTGGAAGTGTCTCGCCATGTTTGGTCCGCCAGACGCTGACAGCCCGAACAGTGCGCAAGGCATGCGATGGGGGATCAAACGCATCAGCAATGACGACTTGCGCCAAAAATTTGTTGACGCCACCGTGCCACAAGCCAAAGTATTAGGCGTGACTCTGCCTGACCCCGATTTGAAATGGAATGAAGAGCGCCAGCAACACGACTACGGCGCTATCGACTGGGACGAGTTTTGGGCCACCGTCAACGGCAATGGGCCTTGCAACAAAGAGCGATTGAGCACCCGTGTCAAAGCGTGGAACGAAGGTGCTTGGGTGCGCGAAGCAGCGCT
>RFTR01000235.1 GCA_009923345.1 Betaproteobacteria bacterium | reverse complement strand
GAACAGGTGCGCGCTGCCGTTGAGTTGATCGATGGCGGAGCTACTGTGCCCTTCATCGCGCGTTACCGCAAAGAAGCTACAGGTGGATTAGATGACATCCAATTGCGTGAACTCGAAGCACGTTTGGCGTATTTGCGTGAACTTGAAACGCGACGCACTGCAGTGATCAAAAGTATTGAAGAGCAAGGCAAATTAACGCCTGAGCTTCGGTTGGCATTAGAGGCTGCAGCTACCAAGCAAGAGCTAGAAGACTTGTATCTGCCCTTCAAACCCAAACGACGCACCAAAGGCATGATTGCCATAGAGGCGGGACTAGAACCGATGGCCCATCAACTCTTTGCTGATCCATCTCTCAACCCTGTAGCCATAGCCGAGGCTTTTTTAGCCGAACACAAAGAAGCCTTGAGCAAAATAGAAGGTGCTGATTTTTCAACGGCAACCGCCTTGCTAGATGGTGTGCGCGATATTTTGAGCGAGCGCTGGGCAGAAGATGCAACACTGTTGCAAGGCTTGCGCGAATGGTTATGGAAAGAAGGCCTCTTTCGCAGCAAGCTAGCCAGCGGCAAAGACGAAAACCATCCCGACGTCGCTAAATTTCGCGATTACTTTGCATACGACGAACCGATTCACCGTGTTCCATCACACCGCGCATTGGCTGTGTTCAGAGGCCGTGCTTTGGAGATGCTGGACGCCAAACTGATCAGCCCTGAACTACAAGGCCAGCTGGATGCCAAACCCGAACCAAGCAAAGTCAGCTTGGCTGAAGGAAAAATTGCATTGCACTTGGGTTGGAGTCATAGGGGAAGAGCAGGGGACGACTTGATTCGCAAATGCGTGGCGTGGACTTGGCGCGTCAAACTCAGCTTATCGATAGAACGCGATTTATTTATTCGTTTACGTGAAGAAGCAGAAAAAGTTGCCATCAAAGTTTTTGCAGACAACTTGCGAGACTTGTTACTGGCTGCACCAGCCGGCCCTCGGGTGGTGATGGGGCTTGACCCAGGCATTCGCACTGGCGTCAAAGTGGCTGTGGTCGATGCCACAGGCAAGCTCGTTGAAACTGCCACGGTCTATCCACACGAACCCCGCAAGGACTGGGATGGTTCGCTCTACACGTTAGCAACTTTGTGTGAAAAGCATGGCGTGAATTTGATTGCCATTGGCAACGGAACAGCCAGTCGTGAAACAGATAAGTTAGCGGGTGAGCTCATTAAATTAATGGAGAAACACAGCAAGGCCAATGCGCAAGCCAACAGCAAGTCCATCGATAAAGTGGTGGTCAGCGAAGCCGGTGCCTCGGTTTACAGCGCCAGTGAATTCGCTAGCCAAGAGATGCCCGACGTCGATGTGAGTTTGCGTGGTGCGGCAAGCATTGCGCGCCGCTTGCAAGACCCGTTAGCAGAGCTTGTCAAGATTGATCCCAAATCCATCGGAGTAGGGCAGTACCAACACGACGTCAACCAAAGCCAACTCGCCAGAACATTGGAAGCGGTGGTGGAAGATTGCGTGAATGCCGTGGGGGTAGATCTCAACACGGCAAGCGTTCCGCTTTTGACGCGTGTGTCCGGTTTATCCACCACCACTGCCAAAGCCGTGGTGCGCTGGCGTGAATCCAATGGTGCTTTTGCGAACCGACAGCAATTATTGAAGGTCACTGGCTTAGGTGCAAAAACCTTCGAACAAAGTGCGGGCTTCTTACGTATCCGTGATGGTGATAACCCACTGGATATGACAGGCGTCCATCCTGAAACCTACGCCACGGTGGAGCGCATCATCTCGCATACAGGCAAACCAGTTGCAGAGTTGATGGGACGCGCAGACATGCTCAAAACGCTCAAGCCTGAACTCTTTGCCAACGATTCGGTGGGTGTCATCACTGTCAAAGATATCTTGAGCGAACTTGAAAAACCTGGCCGCGATCCACGCCCCGATTTCAAAGTCGCCAAATTGCAAGATGGGGTCGAAGACATCCAAGATTTAAAAGTAGACATGGTGCTGGAGGGCACAGTAAGCAACGTCGCAGCATTTGGTGCATTCGTTGATTTGGGCGTTCACCAAGACGGTCTTATCCATGTCAGCCAGCTGAGTAATAAATTCATCACCGATGCGCGTGAGGTTGTGAAAACTGGGGATATCGTGAAAGTCAAAGTGCTCGAAGT
>RFTR01000234.1 GCA_009923345.1 Betaproteobacteria bacterium | reverse complement strand
TGCATGGGATTGAACTACGCCGACCATGCCAAAGAAGGCGGTAATGCGCGCCCTGAATACCCCAGTTTTTTCTTGCGTGGAAACTCGTCGATGGTGGGACACAACCAGCCCATCGTCCGGCCAAAAGCTTCTACCCAGTTGGACTACGAAGCAGAATTAGCGGTCATCATTGGCAAACAAGCCAGACACTTGACCGCCGACAACGCCCTCGATTGCATCGCTGGGTATTCGTGTTTCAACGACGGCAGCATCCGTAATTACCAACGCAAATCCTCGCAATGGACGATTGGTAAAAACTTTGATGGTACGGGCCCGTTTGGCCCTTGCTTAGTCACACCAGACGAGTTGCCACCTGGTGCAGCAGGCCTTCGCATCCAATCGCGCTTGAATGGCAAGGTCATGCAAGACGCCAATACCCATGTTTTTTTGTGGAATGTGGTCGAAGCCTTGCGCATCATCACCGAGTGCATGACTTTGGAGCCAGGTGATGTCATCATCACTGGGACGCCCGCGGGTGTGGGTTATGCCCGCACTCCCCCCGTGTGGATGGCGCCTGGTGATGTGTGTGAAATCGAAGTCGAAGGCGTGGGCATATTGTCCAATCCAATCGTGGATGAAAATTAAGGGTTAAATCCAATCCATCCGCTGTTCACTTATTTGAATTAACACTGCAACGCACTAACTGTTTCAAAAGGAAGACGCTATGTTGAATACATTCACCAAAAACACTTGTTTAGACTGCCTCCCGCGACGCGGATTTTTAACAGGACTGTTAGCAACGGGAGCAGCGACCGTGCTGCCCTCTTGTGCTGTCAGCAATCCAAAAAATGCATCGCCGCTTGAAGCCAAACGTGACTTGGTCGACGTGCACCACCATGTGTGGGCGCCAGCTTTTCTGAAGGAACTCGAAACCCGCAAGCTGGCGGAGCCACCAGCACGCAATTGGTCACTCAACAAAACCTTGGACGATATGGCGCTAGCGGGGGTGTCTTACTCAATCACCTCGCCCACCACACCCGCCGCAAGTTTTGGCGATGCGGAGACTATGCGGCGCATGGCACGTGTCAGCAATGAATACGGCGCACAACTCGCGCGTGACTACCCAAAACAGTTTGGTTTCTTTGCCACCTTGCCCATGCTCGATGTGGATGGTGCTTTGAAAGAAATTGCCTACAGCTGCGATGTTCTTAAGGCCCAAGGCATTGCCATGCTGACCAGCTATGACGGCAAGTGGCTTGGCGACGCGTCGTTTGCGCCGATCATGGACGAGATCAACCGCCGCAAGTTGATCGTCTACACCCATCCGTCCAATCCGAAGTGCTGCAACGGACTACAAGAAGGCGTGCCAGGATCGACCATCGAATTTGCGACCGACACCACACGCACGATCACCAGCATTTTGTTTAGCGGCACTGCTACGCGCTGCAAAGACATCAAGTTCATCTTCTCGCATGCGGGCGGCACCATGCCCTTCTTGGTGGAACGCCTCACCATGTTGCCCAAGTTGAATGCGAACTTCGGCAAAGTTTTACCCAGCGATCAAGTCATCCCGACTTTGCGCCGTTTTTATTACGACACCGCCCAGGCCTCTCATCCAGGTGCATTGCTGTCACTGTTGAACTTGGTCGACATTAGCCAAGTGGTGTTTGGAACCGACTTCCCCTACCGCACCTCACTAGACCACGTCAAAGGCCTCTTGGGCATGGGCTTTAGTTTGGAAGATTTGACAGCGATTGAAAGCCGCAATGCGCGACGTATGCTGGCTTAAAGATTAATCCGCCTTAGCCCCAGAGCTCTTCACCACAGCAGCCCACTTTGGCACTTCTGCTTTTAAGAAATTACCAAACTCCGTGGTGCTATTGCGTGAGCTAGCCATTCCGAGTTGGGAGAATTTTTCGATGATGTCAGCGGACTCCATGGCGCGGTTGAGGGCGGCGTTGAGTTTTTCAATCACTGCGGGCGGTGTTCCAGCGGGTGCAAAAAAGCCAAACCAGGTGTAGTCGTCGAATTCTTTGTAGCCAAACTCGGTGATGGACGGCACATCAGGCAACAAAGGTGAACGGGTGGCGCTGGTCACTGCCAATGCTTTCAACTTGCCTGCTTTGATCATGGGCACTGCGGGCGGCATGGAAGTAGATGCAATTTGCGTATGGCCTGCCAC
>RFTR01000233.1 GCA_009923345.1 Betaproteobacteria bacterium | reverse complement strand
TCCAACGGCTCATCGTCGATGGCCTCCGTCTGCGGTGGCTGTTTGTCCATGATGGACGCAGGCGTTCCTATGAAAGCGCACGTGGCAGGTATCGCCATGGGCTTGATCAAAGAAGCCAACCGTTTTGCGGTGTTGACCGACATCTTGGGTGACGAAGATCATTTGGGTGACATGGACTTCAAAGTAGCCGGTACTACCAACGGTATTACCGCTTTGCAAATGGACATCAAGATCCAGGGCATTACCAAAGAAATCATGCAAGTCGCTTTGGCCCAGGCCAAAGAAGCGCGCATGCATATCTTGGAAAAAATGCAAGCGGCTATGGGTGAAGCCAAGACCGAAGTGTCTGACTTTGCGCCAAAGTTGTTCACCATGAAGATCAACCCAGAGAAGATCCGTGATGTCATCGGCAAAGGCGGCGCCACTATCCGTGCGTTGACCGAAGAAACCGGCACGCAAATCAATATCGAAGAAGACGGCACCATCACCATCGCCGCGACTGACGGCGCCAAAGCGCAAGAAGCCAAGCGTCGTATTGAAGAGATCACGGCTGAAGTCGAAATCGGCAAAGTCTACGAAGGCCCGATCACCAAGATCTTGGACTTCGGTGCATTGGTCAATTTGTTGCCAGGCAAAGACGGTTTGTTGCACATCAGCCAAATCAGCCACGAGCGCATTGGCAAGGTGACAGATGTTTTGGCAGAAGGCCAAATCGTGCGCGTCAAAGTGCTTGAGACGGACGAAAAAGGCCGCGTCAAGTTGTCCATGAAGGCTTTGATGGAGCGTCCAGAAGCGCCACCTGCAGACCACGGACACGGCGGTGACCACGATGGTCACAACCATGACCACAAAGACGGCGACCACTCACATTAATTTTTGAGTGGGAACATGATGCGCAAGTTGATCGCCGGCAACTGGAAAATGAATGGCAGCTTAGCTGCCAATCAGGCCCTGTTGTCTGGCATTCATGATGGCTTGTCGGCTGCATTGGGTGGCAAACACGCGGATGTAGCGGTGTGTGTACCAGTCATCTATGTGTCGCAGGTGCAGCAACTCGTGCACAACATGGGTGTGGCGCTTGGCGTGCAAGATGTGTCGGTACATGCGCAAGGCGCATACACCGGTGAAACCTCTGCTGCGATGCTGAAAGATTTCGGTGTCCGTTACGCCATCGTTGGCCATTCAGAGCGCCGACAGTACCACGGTGAGACAGATGAGCAGGTCGCCTTGAAAGCCAAGAGCGCTTTGTCATCTGGCATCACCCCTATCGTCTGTGTGGGGGAAACCTTGGCTGAGCGTGAAGCAGGGCAAACAGAGCATGTTGTCAAACGCCAACTCGCTGCAGTGATCCATACCAATGGTCACTGCATCAGCGAAATCGTTTTGGCGTACGAGCCTGTATGGGCTATTGGCACCGGCAAGACTGCTACACCGCAAGAGGCGCAATCAGTCCATGCGGTGTTGCGTGCGCAATTGCAAGCGGCGAGCGAGCATGCGCAGCGGGTGAAGATTCTTTACGGTGGCAGCATGAACGCTGCCAATGCATCAGATTTACTGGCGCAAGCAGATATTGATGGTGGGTTGATCGGTGGCGCGGCTTTGAAGCCCGCAGACTTTTTGACCATCATCGCGGCTGCTGCGCGTTGATAGCGCTTAATTTTTCGGAGTTCCTATGGGATTGATTTTCAACATTATTCAATTGCTACAACTGTTGTCTGCATTGGGCATGATCGGTCTGATCTTGGTGCAACATGGCAAAGGCGCAGATATGGGTGCGGCATTTGGTAGCGGTAGTTCTGGCAGCTTGTTTGGTGCTAGTGGGGGTGCTAACTTTTTGTCGCGTACCACCGGAGTTTTAGCAACCGTATTTTTTGTGTGCACATTGGGCCTGGCTTACTTTGGTAATTTGCGTCCAGCAACGGGTGGCAGCGTGCTTGAAAACGCAGTCGTTGCCCCAGTTTCTACAGATGCAGCGAGTGCTGTTCCTGCTCCTGCGGCAGTACCTGCCTCTGGCGCTGCACAAATCCCTACTAAGTAAGCAGTAAGTAAGCGTAAATGCAGCCTCCTGAGAGGGAGTCGCATGCTTTTCAGAGTAAACTCTGAGGCTGTTCAGGTGGCGTTATCCCTCTTCGCTTCATGAAAAGCATCCCAAGGCCGTCGT
>RFTR01000232.1 GCA_009923345.1 Betaproteobacteria bacterium | reverse complement strand
CCGCGACAGCGTGCTGGAAGTTCCTTATTTGTTGCAAATGCAAAAAGACGCGTACACCGCCTTTTTGCAAGCCGACGTAGCCCCTAAAAAACGCACCCAAGAAGGTTTGCAAGCTGCATTTGAAGCGGCATTCCCTATCGTGTCGCACAACGGTTTTGTCGAGATGAAATATCTCGAATACAACTTGGCCCGCCCCGCGTTTGATGTGCGCGAATGCCAAACACGTGGCTTGACCTATTCGTCTGCTGTGCGCGCACGTGTGCAGTTGATCATTTATGACCGCGAGTCTTCCACTCCGCAATCTAAAGTGGTGAAAGAAGTGAAAGAACAAGAGGTCTACATGGGCGAAGTGCCTTTGATGACCGACAAAGGTTCTTTCATCATCAACGGAACTGAGCGCGTGATCGTGTCGCAGTTGCACCGTTCACCTGGCGTCTTCTTCGAACACGACAAGGGCAAGACCCACAGCTCTGGCAAATTGTTGTTCAGCGCGCGCATCATTCCTTACCGTGGTTCATGGCTCGACTTTGAATTCGACCCGAAAGACCTTTTGTATTTCCGCGTCGACCGTCGCCGCAAAATGCCCGTCACCATTTTGCTCAAAGCGATTGGCCTTACACAAGAAACTATTCTGGCCAACTTCTTTGTGAACGACAGTTTCCGTTTGATGGACAGCGGCGCACAAATGGAATTTGTAGCAGAGCGTCTGCGTGGTGAAGTCGCCCGTTTCGACATCACGGACAAATCCGGCAAGGTCATCGTGGCCAAAGACAAGCGCGTCACTGCACGCCACACCCGCGAATTGGAAGAGAGCAAAACCACGCACATCAGCGTGCCAGAAGACTTCCTCGTTGGCCGTGTCATTTCCAAGAACATCATCGACAGCGACACCGGTGAATTGATCGCCCGAGCCAACGACGAGTTGACCGAAGCCTTGCTCAAGAAATTGCGCGAAGCCGGTGTGCAAGAGTTGCATTGCATCTACACCAACGAACTCGACCAAGGCGCGTACATGTCGCAAACCTTGCGCGTGGACGAGACCATCGACGAGTTCGCCGCCCGTGTCGCCATCTACCGCATGATGCGTCCTGGCGAGCCACCAACCGAAGACGCAGTGCAAGCACTGTTCCAGCGTTTGTTCTACAACCCTGATACGTATGACTTGTCACGTGTCGGTCGTATGAAGTTCAATGCCAAAGTCGGCATCACTGAATCTACCGGACCGATGGTTTTGACTAACGAAGACATCTTGTCTGTCGTCAAAATCTTGGTGGACTTGCGTAACGGCCGTGGCGAAGTCGATGACATTGACCACTTAGGCAACCGTCGTGTGCGTTGCGTTGGCGAATTGGCCGAGAACCAATACCGCACAGGTTTGGCACGTATCGAAAAAGCCGTGAAAGAGCGCTTAGGCCAAGCCGAGCAAGAGCCTTTGATGCCGCACGACTTGATCAACAGCAAGCCTATCTCTGCTGCATTGAAAGAATTCTTTGGTGCGTCACAACTGTCGCAGTTCATGGACCAAACCAATCCTTTGTCAGAGATCACGCACAAGCGTCGCGTCTCTGCCCTAGGCCCAGGTGGTTTGACCCGCGAGCGCGCAGGCTTTGAAGTGCGTGACGTGCACGTGACCCACTACGGTCGTGTCTGCCCGATCGAAACGCCAGAAGGTCCAAACATTGGTTTGATTAACTCTTTGGCTTTGTATGCGCGTTTGAACGAATACGGATTCATCGAAACACCTTACCGTCGCGTGGTCAATGGCAAAGTCACGATGGACATCGACTACTTGTCAGCCATCGAAGAAGGCAAATACGTGATCGCGCAGGCCAATGCCACGCTCGACGGCGAAGGTCGTTTGACAGGTGACTTGGTGTCTGCCCGTGAAAAAGGCGAATCGATTTTGTGTGGCGCAGAGCGCATCCAGTACATGGACGTGTCGCCTGCACAGATCGTGTCAGTAGCTGCTTCACTCGTGCCGTTCCTCGAGCACGACGACGCGAACCGTGCGTTGATGGGTGCGAACATGCAGCGCCAAGCGGTGCCTGTTTTGCGCGCTGAAAAAGCGTTTGTCGGTACCGGTATCGAGCGCGTGTCTGCGATCGACTCGGGCACTGTGGTGACTGCAAGCCGCGGCGGTGTGGTTGACTATGTCGACGCAACCCGCATCGTCGTGCGTGTGAATGATGCAGAAGCCCAAGCCGGTGAAGTCGGTGTGGA
>RFTR01000231.1 GCA_009923345.1 Betaproteobacteria bacterium | reverse complement strand
AGAACCAACGTGGTCACCCCGTAGGTTTTTCGGCAATGTGTGGTGAGGCTTTGCGTAAAGTCTCTGGTGATCAAGGGGCGGCGCGTGTGGTGGCGCAACACAAAGCGCATTTGGTGTCTGTTGACGATATAGGGTGTGTGTTGGATGTAGATACGCCAGCGCAGTTGGCGCAAGCTGAGAAGGTACTCTTAGAGCGCGGCCAAACGGGTTAGGCTTGTAGATGCCTGTTCAAGAGCGGTGGGGGATGCCACACACTATTGCATCAGTGGAAATCGCATCAGAGTCATGTGCGATGTGCTGAGAATTTTTTGCATGCGCCACATCCATATCGCGCGGCAATGGCACGGCATTTTTAACGGCCAATACTTCAGCCATGATGCTCACTGCAATTTCAGCAGGTGTTTTGCTGCCGATGTAAATACCAATCGGCCCGCGCAAACGCGCGAGGCTTTCGTCTGTTTGGTCAAAGTGTTCTTTCATGCGCTGATGCCGTGCGGTGTTGTTTCTGCGTGAACCAATCGCTCCGATATAAAACGCATCGCTCTCTAAGGCTTCTAGCAAGGCTAAGTCGTCGAGTTTGGGATCGTGGGTAAGTGCAATCACGCAACTGCGTCTGTCTGGTGTGAAGGCACGCACCACGTCGTCTGGCATGTCTGAACTCAACGCCACGCCTGCTACGGACCAGGCGCCACGGTATTCCTCTCGCGGGTCACAGACGGTGACTGCAAAACCATTGAAGATGGCCATGGTCGCCAAGTACTCGGTCATTTGTCCCGCACCGATGAGCAACATGCGGTACTCGGGGCCGAAGGTGTTGACCAACTTTTCTGCATCAATCTGCAAGTCTTGTGGCGAGGTACTAGGTTGTAAATGGCTCTCGCCTGTCGCCAATACAGTGACGCGTTGGACCAATTCGCCTTTTTCTAAGCGTTTTACAAGCTCTTCTAATTGAGCGGGTACGGGATCGAACTCCAGCAGCAATTCCAAAGTGCCGCCGCAGGGCAAACCGAAACGGTGTGCTTCATCGGCAGTGATGCCGTATTTGACGTGTTGGGGCGGACCAGACGGGATTTGGGATAAATCGGCTGATGCTGTAGCTTTATTCGCATATGCCTTTGTAAACCTATCAATCAAATCGTCTTCAATACAACCACCCGAGACAGAACCCACCACACTGCCGCTATCGCACAACGCCATGATGGAGCCGACCGGGCGGGGCGACGATCCCCAAGTGCGCACCACGGTGGCTAACAACGCACGGTGCCCCGACTTGCGCCAATCGCGCAAGCTTCGCAATACCATGACGTCTAGGTTGTCCATCGATTTATCGGGTGATGAACCACACCGCGCTGGCGGCAATCACGATAGCCAAGCCCCAAATCCATGTGGGCGTTTCGCCAGTGGCGGCATCTTTCTGGGCGGTGTCGTTGGATGTGGCATCTGAATGGGCGCCACCATGGCGGGCTTGGAGTTGTTCTTCAAATCGGGTGAAGAAGTCTTCGGCCAAAGTTTTGGCGACGCCGTCGATCAAACGCTGACCCAGTTGCGCAATTTTTCCACCGACTTGTGAATGCACGGTGTAGTGCAATTCCACGCCGCCATCGACGGGTTTGAGATCTACTTTGGACTCGCCTTTACCAAAACCAGCGATACCACCTTGGGCTTCAAACTGCAATGCATACGAATTGGGCGGCACGATGTCCATCAAGCTGACCTTACCCGTGAACTTGGCAGCGACAGGGCCGATCTTGAGTGCTACGCCAACGGCATAGACATTGGGTTCGGCCAATTCGAACTTGTCGCAACCTGGGATACAAGCTTTCAAAATGTCGGGGTCGTTGAGCGCTTGCCAAGCTTGTTCTTGGGTGGCGTTCAAAACGCGGGAGCCTTGCATGTCCATGTGTCTGTCCTTGGTGATTGATGGGTGGTTGTGTGGAGCGTATCAAAAACGCTCTGCGTTCACATTCTTTTTTTTAAAAGTTGTGAGATGCCTTGAGCCAAATCTTCGAGTCGGGACAAATTATGGATCGCCAGCATGGCGTCGGCATGGCGGTGCAATTCCACCGCGCCTCGCGCTAACGGAGCATACGCGTCGAAGCGCAAAAGCGGATTGAGCCAGATCAAACGGCGGCTGTGGAGCTTGAGCCATTGCAAATTCTTATTGAGTGTCTCAGGCGCGCCTGTATCCAAGCCATCGCTGATCAACATCACGACAGTGCGTCTGCCCACCAACAGGCGTTTGTGGTCGCG
>RFTR01000024.1 GCA_009923345.1 Betaproteobacteria bacterium | reverse complement strand
TGCAATGGGCTTAGGACTCATGAACAAATTATTAGAAGGCTTAACTGGGGCGGTACTCGCAAAAATTGCAGTGCTGGTGTTCATCATCATCTTCATCCAAAAACGCCCACAAGGATTGTTTGCGATGAAGGGTCGTAGTGCCGAGGCTTGATATGAGTAACTCGCCAATTACCCAGCTACCCTCTGCACCAGCGCTATTGAGCTCAGCTGGTTGGACTTTCTTTTTAGCCGCGGTTGTCTTGCTATGCGGACTGGTGCCAATATGTAATATGTGGTTGCCCGTGGACAGCTTTTTCCATATGAGTGACTACGCAGTGGCATTGGTTGGAAAAATCATGTGCTACGCCATTTGTGCTTTGGCCATGGATTTGATTTGGGGCTACACCGGTATCTTGTCGCTAGGACATGGATTGTTCTTTGCGCTGGGCGGCTACATGATGGGTATGTACCTCATGCGCCAAATCGGCACCGACGGAAATTACAAAAGTAATTTGCCAGACTTCATGGTGTTCTTAGACTGGAAGACTTTGCCTTGGCATTGGACTTTCAGTGATAGTTTTATCGCGACATTGTTTTTGATTGTGTTGGTGCCTGGCGTGTTGGCATGGGTCTTTGGCTACTTTGCCTTTCGCTCGCGCATCAAAGGGGTGTATTTCTCCATCATCACCCAAGCGCTGACCTTTGCTGCCATGTTGCTTTTCTTTCGTAATGAAACAGGCTTTGGTGGTAACAACGGATTCACCGATTTCAAACGCATCCTAGATTTACCCATCGCAACGCCCGTGATGCGTATGACCTTGTTTGTTTTGACGGCGGTGACTTTATTAGGCTCCTTCTTGTTTGCCCGTTGGTTGGTGCAAAGCAAGTTTGGACGTGTTCTACAAGCAATCCGTGATGCGGAGAGTCGCGTGATGTTCTCTGGCTATTCGCCTACCCCTTACAAACTCACGATTTGGGTAATTTCAGCCGTGATGTGCGGCATTGCTGGTGCTTTGTATGTTCCGCAAGTTGGCATCATCAACCCTAGCGAAATGAGTCCTGCCAATTCGATTGAAATGGCGGTATGGGCTGCAGTCGGTGGCAGGGCTACGTTGATTGGCCCCATCTTAGGTGCATTCTTAGTCAATGGTGCAAAAAGTTGGCTCACGGTGACAGCGCCTGAGTTTTGGCTTTACTTTTTAGGCGCTTTGTTCATCGGTGTGACTTTATTCTTGCCGCAAGGCGTAGTGGGTTTTATTCAAAAAATACTCAGCAAACGTAAGTCGGAGGACACGCCATGACTCCCGATCTGTTTGAAAAGGGTGCTGAGCGCCTTGAATTACACAAAGCCAAGCTGTCAACAGATGTGACTTCTGGCGATAGGGGTGCCAGTTATGGGCGCATCCACACTAGCGGCGAGTTAGACACCACGCATGGAAGAATTCTTTACCTAGAAGATGTCAATGTGAGTTTTGATGGTTTCAAAGCGATCAACCACTTGTCGCTCGATATCGCGCCAGGAGAGTTGCGCTGCATCATTGGCCCCAACGGCGCTGGTAAAACCACCATGATGGACATCATCACAGGTAAAACCAAACCAGATTCGGGTCAAGTCTTCTTTGGTAGCACGATTGATTTGCTACGTCACAACGAACCTGAAATTGCGCAATTAGGCATTGGACGTAAATTCCAAAAACCCACCGTGTTTGAGCATTTAAGCGTGTTCGAAAACTTGGAATTGGCGCTCAAGACCCATAAAGGCGTAGCAGCTTCGATGTTCTTCAAGTTAGATGGTGTGCAGTCCGACAGACTGCGTGAGGTCTTGGAAACTATTCACCTTACCCAAGATATGCGTCGCCAAGCGGGCAATTTGAGCCATGGCCAAAAACAGTGGTTAGAAATCGGCATGTTGCTGATGCAAGACCCCAAACTGTTGTTGTTAGATGAGCCTGTGGCTGGTATGACCGACTTTGAAACCGAACGCACTGCCGAGCTCTTTTTGTCTCTCAAAGGCAAGCACTCTTTGATGGTGGTCGAACACGACATGAGTTTTATCAACACCATCTCAGACATTGTTACCGTGTTGTGCGACGGCTCTGTCCTCGCGCAAGGTACTTTGGCACAAGTGCAGGCGGACGAGCGTGTGATTGAAGTGTATTTAGGCCGATGAATTCAAAGATACAGACTATGTCATTGCTTCAAGTTTCTAATATCAACCAATACTACGGTGGCTCGCATATCTTGCGTGACGTGAGTTTTGAGGCGCGTCTAGGCCGCATTACCGTTTTGTTGGGCCGTAATGGTGTGGGTAAAACTACGCTATTGAAGTCTCTTATGGGCGCTGTGCCTATTCGAAACGGCAGCATTACATTTGATGGACAGTCGATCATTGGCTATGTGCCCCAAGGTCGTGAAATATTTGCACGACTGACGGTAGAAGATAACTTGCGCATGGGGCTTGCCACGCGTCCTTCTGGGACCGATATCCCAACTGAGTTATTTGAGTTGTTTCCTGTGTTGAAGCAAATGCTGCATCGTCGCGGTGGTGATTTGTCTGGCGGTCAACAACAACAACTTGCCATTGCAAGAGCTCTAGCCTCTGGCCCAAAACTATTGGTGTTGGATGAACCAACGGAAGGTATTCAACCCAGCATCATCAAAGACATCGGGCGCGTCATTCGTATGCTGGCAGGCCGTGGTGATATGGCTATTTTGTTGTGTGAGCAGTACTACGATTTTGCTGAAGAATTGGCAGACGACTATTTGGTGATGGAGCGCGGTGAAATTATCGCTACGGGTCTAGGTAGCGAGATGCAAAGCAAAGGTATTCGGCAATTGGTATCCATTTAAGCTTACATAGACCAAATACGTGGTGGTGCATTTTTTATCTCCCATAAGCCAGTACGCCAAGCTGCCCATACCGCTCGAAATAAATTTTGGGTAGGCTCAACCAGAGAAGATAGAGCGCGCATCACCACAACACGCGGATGTGGTGATGTCACACCCGCAAATACTTCCTTAGCGTGATGGGTCACTACATCACGTGCAAGCGACAGAGCGAGGTCTCTCTTGTCGCGAGTCATTTCGCTTCCAGAAGCAAGGACCATGGTGGCCGTGCAACGGTGGTTGGCAAGTCCTATTGGCCCCGACATCAAGCGTTGGTCACTTGCATTGAGCAATCCGCGTTCTAGCCAGATATTTTTAATTTCCATATGTTGCTGCAACTGGCCTTGCTCAAAAGGCAGGGATGCAGTGGGAAGGCCTAAGGCGGTAATGTCCCAAGCAATTAATTCTCCGCCCGCATCTAAATCAAAACATACTTTGTTTAGACCCTGGCAATTGTTATAAGCAATGGTCTCTAGTGGCAACCATTCGAGCCTAGCGTTTTGACAAACCTTGGCGACTACTTCTTGTGAAGCTAAACCCTTTTCGGTGCGATAAAAACGCGTGGCACCTGGTGTAGTCACCAAAGCATGTGCTTGCGGGTTGACCGTCAAGCGGATATCAATTTGATCCCCACCTACTAATCCACTTGGCGGATGCACTAGAACCGTATGGCATATCTCCGGGCCTTCTGGATACAAACTTTTAAGAACACGCAATGGGCCGTTGTGCACATGCGCTACATCTGTGCGTTCTGCTTTGCGTTGGTAATCTAGCTGCAGTGCAGCGTGCCAGCCAGTCATAAAAGGTGCTTCATATCAACAGATGTTATACGTGAGTAATACTTAGATCAACTTTTCGTTTTCGACTGAGATACACCTACTGGTAAGTTTCAATTTGGTGCGGCACATCCAGTTTTGGTGCATGGGTATGGCCAATTGCGCTTAAAAAGAGGTTCCAGCAAGGTGCACGAGCGGCACGATCCATGCTTAAAAAGATAATCTCCTAGTTGAAAAGTGCGAAGTTCTAATGAGTAGCCCAATATTTAATGAGATGAGTGACGCGCAGGGCATCTCCCGCCCGCATTACAAAGCCTTTGACAATTGGCTCAAAGGCGTATCAGCAGATACCGTGCGGGCCAAGCAGACCGAGGCCGACCTTATATTTAGGCGAACCGGCATCACGTTTTCACTCAACGGCGATGAGGGCGGCACCGAGCGACTGATACCTTCCGACCTGATACCACGCATCATTGACGGCAAAGAATGGGCTCACCTAGAAAAAGGACTTGTGCAGCGCGTAAAAGCAATCAATATGTTTTTGCACGACGTCTACCACCAGCAGTTGATTTTGAAAGCAGGCTTGATACCCGCTGAACAAGTACTTGCCAACGCGCAGTTCATGCCAGTGATGCTGGGCCTGGACTTGCCACACCAGATCTATGCGCATATTGCCGGTGTAGATATTGTGCGGCATTCAGATGGCGATTTTTATGTGTTGGAAGACAACTTGCGCGTGCCCTCGGGTGTGTCCTATATGCTGAGCAACCGTTTGCTGATGATGCGTTTGTTCCCTGATTTATTCCGTCGCTACGCGGTGCGACCGGTGGAGCATTATCCGGCGTTGCTTTTACAAACCTTGCGCTCTGCTAGCTGGGTGGAGCAGCCCACTGTGGTACTGCACACGCCAGGGCGTTTCAACAGCGCGTATTTCGAGCATGCATTTTTGGCCAAGCAAATGGGTATAGAACTAGTCGAAGGCTCGGACCTTTTTGTTCGCCAAGGTAATGTGTATATGCAAACCACCGAGGGCCCGCAGCTGGTTGATGTCATCTACCGCAGGGTGGACGATTTGTACATGGACCCTTTAAGCTTTGCACCAGATTCACTCATTGGTGTGCCCGGGCTGGCATCGGTCTACCGCCAGGGCAATGTGGTGATTGCCAATGCGCTAGGTACAGGCGTGGCGGATGACAAATCTATTTACCCCTATGTGCCGGACATGATCCGCTTCTACTTGAGCGAAACACCTATTTTGAACAATGTGCAAACCTGGCAATGCCGCAAGCCAGATGAGCTGTCCTACGTTTTGGCAAATCTGTCTCAACTGGTCGTCAAAGAAGTTCATGGCGCAGGCGGCTACGGTATGTTGGTCGGCCCCACCGCTAGTAAATCGGAAATAGATAGTTTTGCCAAACGTTTGAAAGCGCAGCCGGACAACTTCATTGCGCAGCCCACGCTCAGTTTGTCTGCTTGCCCGATTTTTGTGGATCAGGGTATTGCGCCGCGCCATATCGATCTGCGTCCATTTGTACTCATGGGCAAAGAAACGCGTATCGTGCCTGGTGGTCTGACGCGCGTGGCTTTGCGCGAGGGCTCGCTGGTGGTCAATTCATCCCAAGGCGGCGGAACCAAAGACACCTGGGTGCTGGAAGATGAGGGGGCGCTCTAATGCTGTCGAGAGTAGCCGCTCAACTTTATTGGCTTTCGCGTTATTTGGAACGTGCCGAAAATATGGCACGTATCTTGGAGGTCGGCCAATCACTCGCTTTGCTGTCTAAGTCTGATAGTAGCAGCGCCGCGCCGGAGATGGTGAGCGAACCGCTGGTCATTACCGACACATTGGCAGCTTTCGAAGCTACAGCGCGGCCTATGCGATCGGATCAAGTAGCACAGTTTCTAGCCTGGGACCCAGATCATCCCTCATCCATTTTTAACTGCTTACAGTCCTGCCGCGAAAACGCGCGATCAGTGCGCGGCGCCATGACGGTGGAAATGTGGGAATGCATCAACGACACTTGGTTGGAGTTGCTATCACGAAAAAAGAAAATCAAAGGCCCGGATCATATGGTGGATTCCACTTTTTTTGAATGGATCAAGCAACGCTCACACTTATTTCGGGGCGTGACCTTTGCAACGATTCAGCGCGACCAGCCCTACCACTTCATTCGACTGGGCACATACCTTGAGCGCGCTGACAATACCGCGCGCATACTGAGTGTCAAGACTAAAGTAGAACAGGCCGAAAGCAACGATTTGGTGGACGACTATTACCGCCTCGGTGCGGTACTGCGTTCGGTCAGTGCCCTAGAGGCCTACCGCGACACCTACCGCGACGCCATTGATACAGACCGCGTATCCGAGTTACTGATCTTTAACCCTCGAGTGCCTCGTTCGCTGCATTTTTGCCTGGACGAAATCGCCAACATACTGGAGCAATTGCCTCAGCAAACCGGTCGTGGGGCACGCAAACGCTGCGCTAACCTTCTAACTAATCTGAAATTTGGCAGCTTGAGCGAGGTTTACAACAGCGGCCTGGAAAACTACCTAGAGCTATTTGTCAAAGAAAATATTTCCCTGGCCCAAGCGGTGCAAACCGATTACCTAGAGTCCATCGCATGAAACTGCAGGTATTTCATGAAACCGGTTATCGCTATGAGCATCCGGTGCGCCGGAGCATTCAAATGTTGCGCATGACCCCGCTGAAAACCCATCGCCAAAACCCTTTGAACTGGCAGCTGGATCTGCCAGGAAAAGCAACGCCTTGGACAGATGCCTATGGAAATTTATGCCATTGCTTGGTATTGGAAAACGCTAGCCAGGACATTGTGTTGCGCGCGCGCGGAAGCGTGGATTTGATCGAGTCTGATCAGGGTGAGCCCGAAGGCCCAGTGCCGCGCGCCGTATACCTGCGCGCCACGAAGCTGACCCTTGTAGATGCGTCGATTCAAAACTTTATTGAACCCTTTCGCTCTTCGGTCAAGTCGCGACCCTACATGGCTTTGTACGATGTGATGCTGGCTTTGCTGGAGCGCATGCCTTACGAGACTGGCATTACGCACGTGGGCGACTCCGCGGCGCAGTCATTCGCTAAAGGTAAGGGCGTGTGTCAGGACCACACGCATGTGTTTTTGGCGTGTGCACGCTTTCTTGGCGTACCTTCGCGCTATGTCAGCGGTTATTTGCATTCGGCAGACAACGAGCAAGTCGCTAGCCACGCATGGGCCGAGGCCTGGGTAGGCGGACGTTGGATAGGCTATGACGTCAGCAACTCGAGTGACGCAGATAGAGGCCATATTCGATTGGCGCATGGCTTGGACTATGAAAGTGCCAGCCCAGTGCGTGGAATGCGCATTGGCGGCGGCAATGAAACCATGCACAGCTTTGCAAAAGTAGAATCCGCCATCTTCGATCAACAATAAGGCAAGGCATGACTTACTGTGTTGGTATGGTGCTCGACGAAGGACTGGTGTTCGCCTCAGACTCACGCACTAACGCAGGCGTGGACCATGTATCCACGTTTTGCAAAATGACAGTTGTCGAAACACCGGGAGAAGGCGTCATCGTAATGCTCAACAGCGGCAACCTAGCGACTACGCAGCAAGTGGTCAGCCGTATCAAGCAGTATGCGCTAGACGCTGAACAACCATTGACTGCGCACGCGTCCATGTTCGCTGTGGCAGAGTTGGTGGGTCGTGAATTGCGCAAAACCATTCACTCCACCATGAACGAAGCACCTGAGCAAAGCGACGTGGATTTCACCGCTACGTTTTTGGTTGGTGGCCAAGTTAAGGGAGAAGCACCACGTTTGTTCATGGTCTATCCGCAAGGTAATTTCATAGAATCCACAGCGGATACGCCTTTTTTTCAGATCGGCGAGAGCAAATACGGCAAACCTATTCTGGACCGAGTTATTCAACCCGGTATAGGCATGTCTCAGGCCATCAAATGCGCCTTGGTATCTTTTGACTCCACTATTAAAAGTAATTTATCGGTAGGCCTGCCTATCGATGTCGCGATGATCAAAACTAATGATTTGCAAGTGACCAAACGCCACCGCATCGACTCTGAAGATACCTACTTTAGAGATTTACGCAGTAGCTGGAGCCAAGGTCTGCGTCAGGTGTTCGGGCAATTACCCGATCCGCATTGGTTAAAGTAAGTTGTTAGTGGATTCGCTCTCTGTCAACTAGAACCGAATGTCACAACATCCTCTTGGCCTGTTGTGTGTGGGTAATCTAGCTGCAATTTAGTGTGTCAACTTTCGGTAAAAGTAAATTTAGTCAGGATGTTCACTTTTTTTAACGCAGCGAATAGCTTCTGAAACCTGCAAATCCTCCTTCATGCCTGCTAGCCTTGCGAAGTCATTCATATCCGTCAATATTCCGTTTTCTAGGCCATCTTGTGCATCACCGATACGTGCAGACATATGCGAGTAACAAGCCGCTGGCACACCGATGGCTTGCAACATGCCTAGACCTACTTTTCCAGCGTCATCCTTTCCACCTCCGGCGTCGTTAAAAAAGACGGCTAATGGTTTTTTACTGACGTCGACCACAAACCCAGCGGCAGAGCGACCGCCATGCGAACCTGTCACAACGATAGTGCCAGCGTGTGAAGAATCTATCAGGGCGATGGAATCGAGAAGACTGATGGACGGTGGCTGAGAGGACATATTTAATTATTTCGTTAACCAAGCGGCACCGCGCACGCCAGAAGAGTCGCCGTGCATCGCTTTTAAGATAGGCGTTGAAATAGGCTTGGTAAATGTATAGCGAATGATTTCACTCGGAAGTGCTTGATAAATTTCATCGATATTGCTCATGCCACCTCCCAGAACTATGCAATCGGGATCCAGGACATTCATCACGCTAGCGAGTGCGCGCGCCAAGCGATTGACATATCGGTCAAAGCTCCTTTTGGCCTCTAAATCACCTGCGCGCATGCTGTCAATGATCTGCTCCGCTTTAAGTTCCTCGCCCGTATGGTGTGCATGGTCAAGTGCGAATGCCGTGCCGCTGATCCAAGTCTCTTGGCAGCCTACTTGCCCGCACCAGCAAGGCGCTGCTTGGATTTCCTCTGCGCTAGGCCATGGTAGTGGGTTATGTCCCCATTCACCTGCGATACCGTTGTTACCAGTCCAAGCTTTGCCACCTATGGCAATACCGCCACCACAGCCAGTTCCAATAATGACTGCAAATACGATGGAACATCCTTTGGCAGCTCCATCGACTGCTTCACTCACCGCTAAACAGTTGGCATCGTTTTGCAGATGTACCTGACAGCCAAGGCGTTGTTGCAAATCTTGCTGCAAGGGTTTGCCATTCGTGACGACTGTGTTGGATCCGCGTACTAATTTTGTGGCTGGGTCTAAGCAACCTGGAATGCCAATCCCAATGGCAAGTGGGCGTTCTAGCTTTTGTTTTTCTAGTGTTTTATCTACCAAGGCACTGATGGCCTCCAGTATGGCAATGTAGGAATGCTGGGGTGTTGGCACCCTGTCTTTATAGGTAACACCTTCAATAGGGTCGACGACCGCTATTTCTATTTTGGTGCCGCCTAAATCAATGCCGATCAGAGAGCGCATTGGTGCCAATGTCAGGAATGGATTTAAAGGTTTTGTCTTCCCACTCGACGATATAGGGTGGGGCAGGCACTTCCGCAGTTTGCCCACCAATAGTCATGCTGCGGGTACGAAGTTGCGGATGTGCAATCAAGTCGGATACGGAATTGATAGACCCAAATGCAGTTTGTCCAAGGTTGAGTCTCTCAACAGCATCTGCATAGGTCAGATGACTGAAGATGTGTTGAATCAAACCATCCAACTCTTGGCGGTTGCGCACTCGGTTTGCATTGTTATTAAAGCGAGCATCTGTTGTAAGTTCAGCTTGGTTTAAAAAAGATTGGCAAAACTGGCTCCATTCACGCTCATTTTGAATCGATAGAACAATCTCGCGGCCATCCGAACATGTGAATGCTCCATAAGGCGCAATGCTGGGGTGTTTCAAACCAACCCGTTCTGGCGCACCTGAACCATAGCGCGCTTGCAGATAAGGCACTGCCATTAAGTCTGCGGCTGAATCGAATAAAGACACTTCTACCTTGCTACCCACCCCAGTACGTTCGCGTTGGAGCAATGCTTGCTGTATGCCTATGAGTGCGTTCATACCAGCAGTGATGTCGCAGATAGACACCCCAATGCGACCCCAAGGCCCTGGTGCTCCACTGACAGCGACTAAGCCGCTTTCTGCTTGTACTAATAAGTCGTAGGCCTTGAGTTCATGCAGGGGACCGCTTGTGCCATAACCAGAAATGTCGCAAGTAATCAGTCTAGGATGCCGTTCGCGTAATGCCTTAGAGCCAAAACCCATGCGTTCAGCAGCACCAGGCGCGAAATTTTGAATAAACACATCAGCAGCCTCTAACAACTTGGCCACTTGTTCTCGCGCAGACTTTTCGCGTAAATCAAGTGCAAGGGATTCTTTACCACGGTTTATCCACACAAAATAGGAAGACTCACCAAAGACAGCCCTGTCATAACCTCTGGCAAAGTCACCTTCAGGACGCTCGATTTTGATGACGCGTGCACCAGCATCGGCTAATCTGCTGGTGCAAAAAGGGGCGGCAACCGCCTGTTCTAAGGCAACAACCAATAATCCATCTAAGGGTTTGCCGATTTTTTTGCTATTGACCATGGAAGATGGGTGTAAGTGGGTGACGGGGTGGGTAAATAGGAAGTGACAAAGGGTTAGGTTTTTTTAACAATCCTATTGTCTTATTTTTAAGTGTAAAAGGGGATGCCATGAAAATTCTTACCAAACTATTAGGCGCAATGCTAATGGCTTACTGCTGTGTGGGCTATACCAAGCCTCCTGAGCCTTATCCCAACAAAGCGATCACTTTGGTCGTGCCTTTTGCTGCTGGTGGGCCAACTGATGTTGTGGCGCGCATGCTTGCGATCCCTATGGGGCAGTCTCTAGGTCAAACGGTTTTGGTGGAAAACGTCATTGGCGCTGGGGGAACGATTGGAGCCAGCAAAGTAGCCCGAGCAACACCTAATGGGTACACCATCTTTTTGCACCATATGGGTATGGCTACTGCTCCTGCGCTCTACAACAAGCTAAGTTATGACCCTTTGACTGATTTTGAATATATTGGGCAAGTGCTTGATGTACCCATGACTTTGGTAGCGCGTAAAGATTTACCAGCCAATAACTTACAAGAACTGATTGCCTACATTAAAGCCAATCAAGATAAAGTTTCTTTGGCGGATGCTGGTTTAGGCGCTGTATCCAATTTGTGCGGGTTGTTATTTAAATCGTCGATTGGCGTCAATATCACCACCATTCCTTACAAAGGGACTGGTCCAGCCATGAATGATTTATTGGGTGGGCAGGTAGATATTTTGTGCGACCAAACCACCCAAACTATGCCAATGATCAAAGACGGACGTCTCAAAGTATTTGGAGTCACAACGCTGAAGCGTTTGGCTGCTTTGCCCAATCTCCCAACGCTCGATGAGCAAGGATTAAAAGGATTCGAGGTCAAAGTCTGGCATGGCATGTATGCGCCTAAAGGCACACCAGCGCCTGTGTTGAAAAAAATCAATACCGCATTACGCGTCGCTTTGTCTGACGCAGGCATCAAACAACGATTAACAGAGCTGAGTTCGGACATCCCTGCCGCCAACAAAATTACTGCCTCGGGTTTGCAAGAGCATTTGAAGCTAGAAATCAACAAGTGGGGACCTGTTATCCGCAAGGCAGGTGTTTCAGCAGATTGAGTTATGCAAAATTCTGCGATAGACCCTCAAACCTTGGCACACTTACAAACATGGCAGGGGCATACTGAATCTTTAGAAGACCAAATAACCGTCGCACCAGTGCGAGCGCTAAGTTCTACTTTAGACCGCAATGATCCAGCCCCTGTAATTGGAACCGAGTTACCGCCGTTATGGCATTGGTTGTATTTTTTGCCACACCACGCCCAAAGCGAAATAGGCGCTGATGGCCATGCAAAGCGGGGTGGATTTTTGCCTCCAGTGCCATTGCCTAGAAGAATGTGGGCAGGTGGACGTTTGCAATGGCATGCCCCCTTGAAAGTGGGCGATATTGTTAAACGTATTTCGACCATTACTTCGGTGACCCACAAAGCTGGGCGGACAGGAGATTTGTTATTTGTGGTGGTGAAGCACGAGATACATAACACCTTAGGTTTGTGTGTCAGCGAAGAACACGACATCGTGTATCGACCTGCTGTAACAAAGGACGAAAAGGCTCCACTTCCAATGCCTGCGCCACAAAAAGTCCAATGGCACCGCGATGTGGTGCCTGATGCAGTTTTGTTATTCCGTTATTCGGCGCTCACTTTTAATGGGCACCGCATTCATTACGACCGCAGTTATGTGACCGAAGAAGAAGGTTATCCAGGTCTTGTTGTGCACGGACCGCTTATTGCCACCCTGTTGGTGGATTTGGTGAGACGAAATACCGACCGCAATATGCAATCATTTGAATTCAAGGCGTTGCGGCCAACTTTTGAGTGTGCAGACAGTCGTGTTTTGCGTATCGGTGGTGAACCGCATCAAGATGGCAACACAATTACCCTTTCAGCGCAAGACCACGAAGGCTGGTTGACGATGCAGGCGACTGCTGTCTTGGCTTAACTTTTATCGCATCCATGAAAACCCAAATCCCAAAACCAGATAAAAATCAAGAATTACGCGACGCATTGCGGCAGATATGCGCGCAGTTTGATTCCAGCTATTGGCAAAAGGTAGATGAAGAGCGTGCATATCCTGAATCTTTTGTAGAGGCTTTGACTAAGGCGGGCTGGTTGGCGGCATTGATACCCACTGAATTTGGTGGCTCTGGCCTTGGCTTGGCTGAGGCCTCTGTGATCATGGAAGAGATTAATTTCTCTGGGGGTAATGCGGGTTCTTGCCACGGACAGATGTACAACATGGGGACTTTGCTAAGGCACGGGTCACAAGCCCAAAAAGAGTTGTATTTGCCGCAGATTGCAGCTGGTACATGCAGGTTGCAGTCTATGGCGGTGACAGAACCTACGACTGGTACCGACACCACGCAACTCAAAACCACTGCGGTTAAAAAAGGCGACCGCTATGTCATCAATGGTCAAAAGGTTTGGATCTCACGTATTCAGCATTCAGATTTAATGATTCTGTTAGCTCGCACCACACCATTGGCACAAGTCAAGCGTAAGAGCGAAGGCATGTCGGTTTTTATCGTTGACATCCAGCAAGCCTTGGGTCACGGAATGACAGTCAAGCCAATCCGTAATATGGTGAACCATGAAACCAACGAGGTGTTCTTCGATAATTTAGAAATACCAACAGAAAACTTAATTGGTGAAGAAGGGCAAGGCTTTCGTTATATTTTGGATGGCCTTAATGCGGAGCGCACCCTTATTGCTGCAGAGTGCATAGGAGATGCCTATTGGTTCATTGACCGTGCAAGAAAGTACGCCGCTAGCCGTGAAGTCTTTGGTCGCCCTATTGGTCAAAACCAAGGCGTGCAATTTCCGATCGCAGACAGCTACATTGAAACTGAGGCGGCAAACCTCATGCGGTTCAAAGCTTGTGCTTTATTTGATGCAGGACTGCCCTGCGGCGCGGAGTCCAATATGGCGAAATACCTTGCTGCAAAGGCTTCGTGGGAAGCCGCAAATGTCTGCCTTCAAACACACGGTGGTTTTGGTTTCGCCTGTGAATACGACGTTGAAAGAAAATTTCGTGAAACACGCCTGTACCAAGTCGCGCCAATTTCAACCAATCTGATTTATTCTTATGTGGCTGAGCATGTGCTAGACCTGCCTAGATCTTTTTGATGGTTTGTGCGCATTTTGAAAAATCAAGTTAAAAAGTATGACCATGAACGCTCCCATTGACTTTGCCCACTGGGCGCAAGACACCAATCCTGAAGAAACCGCGGAATGGCAAGAAGCATTGCTGTCTCTGTTAGCCAATGAGGGGCCAGAGCGCGTCAATCAAATCTTAAATAGCTTGACTGCTGTCGCACGGCAACACAGAACAGGCTGGCAACCCGATCTCAACACACCCTACGCCAATTCCATTTCAGTAGATAACCAACCGGAGTTTCCTGGAGACATTCAAATTGAAGAACGCTTGACGTCCATCATGCGCTGGAATGCATTGGCCATGGTGGTGCGCGCCAACCAAGCCTATGGCGAGTTAGGTGGACACATTGCAAGTTATGCCAGCGTGGCAGATTTGTTTGAAACTGGGTTTCACCATTTCTTTCAAGCACGTACCCCAGAGCAGGGCGGCGACTTGGTTTTTTTTCAGCCACACAGTGCGCCAGGCGTATATGCGCGGGCATTTTTAGAAGGACGTCTGACTGAAGATGACTTGTTGCACTATCGCCAAGAAATCAATGCACAAAAAGTCGGCGCCCGTGGACTGTCGAGTTATCCGCATCCTTGGTTGATGCCCGACTTTTGGCAGTTCCCCACAGGGTCTATGGGGTTGGGGCCCATCAGTTCCATCTATCACGCTCGATTCATGCGTTATTTGACACACCGCAATTTGTTGCAGTGCGAAGGCCGCAAGGTCTGGGGTGTGTTTGGTGACGGTGAGATGGATGAACCCGAAAGCATGAGCGCTTTGACCTTGGCTGCACGAGAGCGTTTAGATAATTTGGTATGGGTAGTGAATTGCAATTTGCAACGCTTAGATGGTCCGGTGCGAGGCAATGGACGCATCATCGATGAGCTAGAAAAATTGTTCTCTGGTGCAGGCTGGAAGGTCATCAAGTTGGTGTGGGGCAGTGATTGGGACGGCTTGTTTGCGCGTGATACCAATGGTGCCTTATTGAAAGCATTTGCCCAAACAGTGGACGGGCAGATGCAGACCTTTGCCGCTAAAAACGGCCGCTACAACCGCGACAACTTCTTTGGGCAAAACGAAGACTTGAAACGCTTGGCCCAAGGCATGACCGATGAGCAAATCGATCGTTTAAAACGCGGTGGAGGACAACCTGTTGTCATATTGGCGCATACTAAAAAAGGTTTTGGCATGGGCAGTGCGGGTCAAGGCAAGATGACAACGCATAGCCAGAAAAAATTTGACGAACAAGAGTTGATCGAATACCGAAATCGTTTCGATCTACCACTCACGGATGAGCAAGCAAAAGGCTTAGCGTTTTACAGGCCCTCATCTGACAGCGCGGAGATGGCGTATCTGATCAAGCACCGTCAAAACCTGGGTGGCAGCATGCCAAAACGCGAAACGCACTGCGCTACTGTTCCTGTACCCGCGTTAGAAAGTTATGCCCAGTTTGCAATCGCTGCGGACGGTAAAGAGATGAGTACCACCATGGCATTTGTGCGCATGTTGGGCAATTTGTTGAAAGACCCTGTGTTGGGTCGGCGCTTGGTTCCTATCGTGGCTGACGAGGCGCGCACTTTTGGGATGGCCAACTTGTTTAAACAGGTCGGTATATACAGCAGCGTGGGCCAGCACTACGCACCAGAAGATATTGGTTCTGTGTTGAGTTACCGCGAAGCACTCGATGGCCAAATTTTGGAAGAGGGTATTAGCGAAGCGGGCGCGCTTGCAAGCTGGACTGCCGCTGCCACAAGTTACAGCGTGCACGGTTTTGCCATGCTACCTTTTTACATTTACTATTCGATGTTTGGTTTTCAGCGCGTAGGTGACGCTATTTGGGCGGCGGCCGATCAACGCGCCAGAGGCTTTTTGTTGGGGGCAACATCTGGTAGAACTACTTTGGGTGGCGAAGGCCTGCAGCACCAAGATGGTAGCAGCCATTTGGTGGCGGCAACCATCCCGAATTGCAAAGCCTATGACCCTGCTTTTGCAGGTGAGTTAGCCATCATTTTGGATGCGGGAATGCGCGAGATGGTGGAGCAGCAGGTAGATGTTTTCTACTATGTCACCTTGATGAACGAGAACTATGCGAATGCAGACATCTCACTAGAAAACGCCGATGGTATTTTGCGTGGGGCGTATCGCTTTGCTAATTTCAATTCAGAAAAAAGCGAATCAAAACAACAGCTGACACTGATGGGCTCCGGTGCTATTCTTTTAGAAATACTCACTGCAGCCAAGCTTTTAGCAGGTCAGGGTGTTAACGTCGAAGTAATCAGCGTAACCAGTTGGAGTGAATTAGCCCGCGATGGTCGTGCGTGTGCTAAGCAAAGCCAAGGCCCTGTTCTGGCCGCCTCAGACTATGTGTGCGCAGTAACTGAGAGCGTGAGAGCTTTTATTCCCGAGAGCAGACGCTATAAAACGCTCGGCACGGATGGGTTTGGTCGTAGCGATACGCGCGCTGCATTACGCAATTATTTTGAAGTGGATGCAGCGGCCATTGTGCGTGCTGCTACGTCTATGTTGACGTGACGCACATGATGCACATGACGCATCACTCGCCAGTAATACCTTTGAGTTGAATCACCCGACCCCATCGTGGATAGTCTTTTGCCACGATAGAAGCAAGTTCTTCAGGGGTTGATGCGCTAGCGTCCAAGCCAGCTTTACCCAAAATTTCTTTGACAGCAGGTTGCACAATGATGGCGCTCAAATCTGCATGCAATTTAGAAACTGTCGTGGCTGGAGTTTTTATGGGCACGAAAAAAGCGTACCAAAGATCCACGTCAATATCTTTGTAACCAAGTTCTAAAAATGTAGGAACGTCAGCTGCTACTGGGTGGCGCTTGGTACTTCCTACGGCCAATGCATTGAGCTTGCCGGACTTTACAAAACCTTGCGCTACGTGCACGGGCAAAAATCCCACCATCAATTCGCCGGCTAACAAATCTTGTGTGTATCCCGCAGTGCCGCGATAAGGTACATGCAACATAAAGGTTTTGGTTTCA
>RFTR01000230.1 GCA_009923345.1 Betaproteobacteria bacterium | reverse complement strand
CCGCCGCCCTCGCCGAGTTGCAGCCGATTTTAAAGGACACCGAAGCGCTAACCGACCCCGGTTTTATCGACGCCCGTCTGCAAAAATTCCATGAAGCAGCTGAACAACGGGTCGATCATGTTTACTACCGCTCCGTCGAGCTGATCGGCCTGGCATTTCTGGCCGGCCTAACGCTGATCTGGTTTCGTGCCCGCCTCCGCGCAAAATCGTAAAGCGGGTGATTCAGCGGGGACACAAGGTAAGGTCCAACCGCTGCTGGATTAGCCTAACAGGCGCTGGAGCATATTCCGCCGGCGCGTGCGGTGCCGGTGGCCATTTTAACGACGTGGGCACTTCTCGTGGCCAGGTTAAATTACTGTCGGTAATTGACTAGCATAACCCACACCGTTGGACTGTTGGAGGCTTCCAAAGTGATGGGTTGGTTTCGCGGGTTGCTTCAAACTTGTTTAAAAATAAAGCGAAGCGTCCGTGGACGTGGTTCGGCTAAGAGCACGCAGGGGAATCGTGGCGGGGCATCCAAACGAGCAAATCTTACCAAGGGAAGCCGTCCTGAGGACTATTATTCTATCAATCGGCATCATCCAAGGTTGCTACGCCGAACTTCACGCATGTAGATAAGCTCTCGCTCGCGCAGCCTCTTTGAGAAGCGATAGCCCCCCGATAGACACCAGAAAGCAACCAACCGTTTTTATGCAAATCTACGTTGCCAAACAAGGTCAGCAGTTTGGCCCCTACCCGCTCGAAGTCATCAATGCTTGCGTCGCGAACGGCACGTTCCAACTGAGCGATCTCGCGTGGCATCAGGGCTCGGATAACTGGGCTCCCTTGGGGACGATTCCCGGAGTCGTGGCAGGCCGGCAAAACCCTTCACTCACAGCAGGCGGAGTGAATTTGGCCGAGGCTTCTACCCTCCGCTTGGCGACGGCGGGGAGTCGGCTATCCGCATCCTTGCTAGATATGCTGATCGGCTGCAGCTCCACGCTACCGGGAATCGTTATCCTCTTCACGAAGCGTGATGACACCACTATGCTGATTGTGGGTGGCGCCGTGGTGGTGCTCGCTGCGCTAAGCTTCGCCATCGTTCAACTCTATATGTTATCTGTCCGCGGGCAAACCATCGGCAAGCGAATCATGGGGATCAAAATCGTGGCATTTGCCGATGACTCGTTGCCAGGGTTTTATAAACTACAAGTGCTACGCAGTTTGGTGCCGGGATTATTGGCGGCCATACCCTACCTCGGTTGGATATTCTGGATCATCGATTGTTGTTTTATATTCCGTGATGACCGGCGTTGCATCCATGACCTGATTGCGGGCACAAAAGTCGTTGTAGCCTGAAAACTGATTAATATATCGCCGGCTGGGTGATGATATAACCATTTCCTTAACTAAACCACTATCTCTACAAGTCTTTCCAGTAAAAACTGCCATACGTTCGCCAGCCATAAACTCGACCAAAGCATCGCGAGGACAGGCTTGACGCCATCCTTGCGGTCTAACCGGGTGGTTAGGGCGTCGAGACCTTGAGGTGGAGGAACTGTTTACCACCGCTAACCGGCACATTCACTGAGCAGGTGCCGTTAGCGTTGTCGGTTTCGGTAATCGTAAGCGGAGACCATGAATCTGCGAGGAGAGTGCTGGATTGCTCAACGGAATAGGACAAGGTGGCGACCACCTGGGTGAGAATGCCTGGCAGGATGTGCCTGGCGAGTACCGCGCCAACCTGCGCCGCATCATCGTGACGCAAGGCGACACCGAGCCGGCATCGGTCGAGCAGCAGCGCCACCTGGGCCTGACCTGCCCCAGCCAGTACGACCTGCGCAACCTGTTCCAGGTGAACGTGGAAGAGGGCCGCCACCTGTGGGCCATGGTCTACCTGCTGCACAAATACTTTGGCCGTGACGGTCGCGAGGAAGGCGAGGCCCTGCTCGAGCGCCGCAGCGGTCAGGAGGACAACCCCCGCATTCTGCAAGCCTTCAACGAGCAGACGCCGGACTGGTTGAGCTTCTTCATGTTCACCTACTTCACCGACCGCGACGGCAAGTTCCAGCTGTGCGCCCTGGCCGAGTCGAGCTTTGACCCGCTGGCCCGCACCACCAAGTTCATGCTGACCGAGGAAGCGCACCACATGTTCGTGGGCGAATCTGGCATTTCACGCGTGATCCAGCGCACCTGTGCCGCCATGAATGAACTCAAAACATTGGTTATAACAATGCTCCACCAGTACAGGTTGGCCTAGTATGGATCAAA
>RFTR01000229.1 GCA_009923345.1 Betaproteobacteria bacterium | reverse complement strand
GCCTGTTGGAGAGCAATGGATTGAGGTCCCAGCTTTGCCCTGGCGTGTGCCCTGGGAGGCGCAACGCTAGCCATTGGTTAGCGGTGCACCAACACAATGAGACACAAGCTTCCCAAGAAGTGATCCAACGTTTGCAAGCAGGGCAACGCGTAGCGTATGTGAGCGACGCAGGCACACCGGCCATCAGCGACCCAGGCGCGCGTTTGGCGTGGCAGGTGCAGGCAGCAGGATTTCGTGTCATGCCCCTACCGGGCGCAAGCAGTGTTACGGCGTTGCTGAGCGCGTGTGGCTCATTCACAGCAGATGCGTCAGGGTTTGTGTTTGTTGGTTTCTTGCCTAGTAAAGCGGCAGAGCGAGAACACGCCGTGCAATTGCTGGCATTAGATGGGCGCACGCAAGTGCTACTAGAAGCACCGCATCGCATAGAAGCACTCGCAACCGTACTGGCAGCTCTTGGCGACCGCATGGTGACAGTGGGCAGAGAGCTGACCAAACAGTTTGAAGAAATCGCAACGCTCCCTGCTAATACGTTAAGCGACTGGATTCATGCCAACCCGCAACGCACACGCGGTGAATTTGCATTGGTGGTCCACGCACAAACCGTTGTTAGCGACCCGATTGAAGTGCATGACAAGATGCTAAAACTGCTGATGCAGGAAGTTCCACTCAAAACCGCAGTTCGACTTACGGCAGAGTTGACGGGGGAGTCGCGCAATCTTTTGTATGACAGGGCATTAGCCCTAAAAGAAGAAAATACATAAATTTTTAGAATCGTTCACAATCTACGTTCTTCTTGAAGAGGTGTTGTATGCGTCATGTGTTGTCTATTCGCTGGTCTCTCGTACTGCTTGCTTGTCTAGCGCTCAGCGCTTGCGAAACCAATCCCTCAGCCAAATCCCCGCAAGACGACGCAACGCCTATCGTGGCGTTTTTGGATGCAGATAAGTTCGACCACCAGCTCTCCGCGTCCTTATCTGCCCCGATGAACGAGATTACCGTTCCGTTCTACGACAAGGTTTCTCCCAATAACATGCCCGAGCGCATGAAGGCTTGGGTCAATCAGGTGGAGAAAAGTGGCGGAAAGATTCAGATGACGGAGCCAACAAGCTCGTCTGGTGTTACCGCAAAAAATCCATTTCTTATATTTAGCATGATCAATGCAATACGCACATTAGTCCAGCTGGAACAAAAAAGTGAAAAGGCCAAAGTGCTGGCTTCAGCCAAAGGCCACGACGTGAAAATTCTTTTGGCTTACAACGCACAAAACGAAGTGGTGATTGACAAAATCGTCTTTGCCAAAAAAGGTGCTGCCAATTAAAGCAACGCTTCTCAACAGTTGTTATCGACAACTGTTAGCGGCCACCCTCTCCCACTAAGGCATAAGGCGCCCAATACGCAGGGTGGGCATATTGCGGTAATTTCATGGTCTCAACCATCGCTTGTTTCAAAGCTTCAGCACGACGCATTTGTGGGTCTTTCTTGTAAGCCGCAAATGTATGCGTCGTGAGCAACATCGCGCTCTCAGACTCCACAGACCAGTGTGTCACCAATAGGCTGCGGCTTCCAGCAAAGAAGAATCCGCGGGCCAACCCACTCAATGCTTCTTCAGCGCGACCATCCGCACCAGCCGTATTACACGCTGACAAAACCACCCAGTCCGCGTTGAGTTTGAGTCCCAATACATCCTCTAGTGTCAACAAAGGTGAGTCAGCTGGGTTGGCAGTAGAGGCCATAGCCAAAGCAGGCTGGTTTAAGTTGGGCAGATCACCCGCTAATAAACCATGTGTCGCAAAGACCACCACTTGCTTTTTACCTAACTGACCAGAAGCACTGCTCTTGAGTACCGATTGACGTGTTGCATCTGAGCCCAAAATCAAATCTTGCTTAGGGTCAGCCGCCAAAATTTTGGCCAGTTCAATGACTTCATCACGTGTTTCGGGAAGGGGCGGGATTTTGCTGTAGGCCAGATAACTTTCCTCGTTGGACCTTTCAAGCCCAATATGGAGGGTAGAGCGCGTATCAATGACCGATCTAACGGCCGTATTTTTTGGGATGACGCCCGCAATTTGCTGCGTAGCCGCCTTGTTATCAAACAAAGGGTCTCCCCATGCAATAAGCGGCTGGGTACTCGATGGTACTTTGGCATAGCGCTTCAGGGATAACCAGCCACTTGCTGTAGGAACATGGCTTATCGCTGCGTCTTTGATCAACCAAGCGGCATTTAATGGGTTAGGGGAAGTAACTGGCTTACGCACTAAAACGCCTAAAGGCATATTGGCAAAAGCACCTGAGGTAGCCACGATCAAGTGTTTCTTGTCTGCCATCTCTGACTCGATGGGTCCAAATATGCCTTTATAAATAGTGTGTGCA
>RFTR01000228.1 GCA_009923345.1 Betaproteobacteria bacterium | reverse complement strand
CATTGCTCTGCCGGTGAGCAGCATGGCACAGACCACCATGGATCACAGCAAGATGGACATGTCGCAGCCCGCTGCGTCGATGACCGAAGGCGAAGTCAAGAAAATAGACCTTGAGGCTGGCAAAGTCACCATCAAACACGGCCCCATTAAGCACATGGACATGCCCGGCATGACCATGGTGTTTACAGCCAAAGACAAAGCGTTACTCGCCAATGTGAAGCCTGGTGATAAGGTCGAATTCATGGTCATCAATGAAGGGGGGAAAATGATCGTTACTGATCTCAAGGGCGCTCGTTAAGAATTTTTTGGTTTGGTAGCTACGCCAGCAGTCTTAGTGGTCCTAGATTCGTTGGCTGACTTGGTCAGAATAGAAGGCCGGAACGGCAGTATTTGATTGGCATCGGTGATCTCCATACAGCAAAACGTATGGAGATCGAACGTGCGCGAAATTAGTGGCTGTTCCGTCGCCGTGGATGTTGTGCTCAGCGTAAGGCGTTGAGCATTGCGCTTGCCAAGCTTCATTCTGTCAAGTGCCTTGAAGGCGTCGTCGACCGTCAGCAACTGGTTTTCAATCATGGCGCACAACAGCCCAATGGTGCCCATGACGTTGACCTGCTCCTTGTTGGCGACAATTCGCAAATTGGTGTCACCCGTCAGCAGGGTGCAGACCTCTTGCTTCGCAAGTGCCAGAGCTAAGTAGTCGTTGTGACTGGGCTTGGGACCGTTTTTCGCTGGAAGCAGATGATTGTGCTGGGCTGGCAACTGCTGGGCATACGCCACGAAGTCGCCGCTGACCTCCATGATTTGTAGGCCCAGGTTTTCAAGTCCTGGGCTGCCCGGTTCAATTTCTTCGTAATACAGCAGGTCAGGGATGCCGAACTGCATGGGAAGCTGAAAGAGCGTGCCCATCAACGCCCCGGCTTCCATGTCGATCAAAATATTGGCATCACTGATGAGCAACCGCATCCGATGACTCCAACTGACGTTCTTTGTGGAAGCGCATCATCGGGATGCCCAGCAGTTCCGCTGCTTTGGCTTCAGAGATGTATTGCTCTGCCAGAGCGCGGTATACCAACTGATCGAAGAGTCGGGGGTGTTCCTGAGGTAATGGATTTCCGGGTTCGTTCTTGCGCCAGCCCTTGGCCGAAAAGCGTTTGAACATCATGAGATGTGCAGCATCGGTGATCACGCCACACTGCTTGGCTCGTTGCAGCCATCCAGACATCGATAGGCCGAACTCATGCTTGAGCACATAGAGCTCCTGCCACTCCAGCGCGTGGCGCTGCTGCCCAAGCAATTGATGCACGGCCACGCGTGGTGCCAAGAAGGCCCCCGCGAACCGGTCGCAGGCCTTTTCCTCATCAAGGCCAACAGCCAGCCGTCCCTCAAGCAGCAAATGCCCCAGTTCGTGAGCCAGCGTAAACCGCTGCCGATCGCCTGGCCACCGTTTTGAGACGGCCACGATCGGGAATTCCCGACCATCGTCGGTGCGGGCTTTGGCGGTCAGGCCAGAGAACCCTGGGTGTTCTTCATCAACGACAATGACCAGCAGACCAAGACCTTCAAGGGTGTCTGTGAGGTCTCCAATGGGGTTCATTCCCAACTGCCAAGCGTTGCGGGCCTGGTCGGCAAGTGCTTCGATCTCATCCAGCGCCTGGATGTGTTCAGGGAGTCCGACCGGAGGGGCGAACACCAATAGAGGTAATTCTGGAAAAGCCCCGAGAAGTTCCACACGCTTCTCCACCAACTCCACGACCTTGATCTTTAGTGCATCCTGTGCCGTCTTGCCAAAGGCCGCCGTTTTACGGAACTCTGGCTCAAGCAGTTCGACGGAGTGGGTGCGAAAGAAGTATTCGGTGCGGACGTCGCAGGCACGCGCCAGCTTGAGGAGTTGAGAGGAAGAAGGCGTTAGCAACCCCTTCTCGTACTTCTGGATCGCTGTGTGCGAGACACCGACTTTTTCACCCAAAGCACCCAGGGTCAGACCAGCAGCCAATCGTGCTTGCCGAATGCGATCTGCGATCATGATACCTCCTAGGGTTTGGTTTAAAAGATCTGGAAGTCTACCAAATTTTTAAACCCCTGGGTAGTCTTTGCCTTGGTGCGCGACAGATGGCGCTATATGCTTGCCAGGACTGCTGGCCTTCAGTGGCCGACACGCGTGGTGGCAGGAATTTCTCCTAACCAGCGAGGAAGTTAGAGCAAAACCTTGGAAGCGCCCCGATTTCCTCATTCGGGGGGTGTTTTCAGGACAACAAGCCTCACACCTTCGGGATGAGTGTTTGCGGTGCTGCTATACTCCACCACCAAGATTTAAATAATGCCCTGCTTTGTGCGGGGCATTCTCTTTTGGTCGGGTGGATGAGATGG
>RFTR01000227.1 GCA_009923345.1 Betaproteobacteria bacterium | reverse complement strand
GCCAAGAAGACTAGCCACAACGACATCAAGTTGTTGGACGGTTCAGCAGGCAACATCGTGTTGCAAACTGGTGTGAACACAGGCGACACCATGGCCCTGAAGTTTGAGTCTGCACAGGCTAAGGACTTGGGCATTGGGACACCGTTGGCTTTGACTTCTTTGGCTAAATCCACCACGGCATTGTCACGTGGTGACTTGTTGATCAATGGTGTGCACGTTGATGCATCCATTGCACAAGATGATACGCTGTCATACGCTAGTAATTCTGGCAGTGCAATTGCCAAAGCTGCCGCTGTTAATAAAGTATCGAATTTGACGGGCGTAGTGGCTACTGTAGGTAAGACAATGGTGTATGGCTCTACACAGGCTACAACTGCAGCAGTAGTAAGCGGTACGATAAGTATTAATAATGTCGCAACATCTACGATTGCGTTTGGAAGTTCAGAGTCAACTGATCTTGCAAGGCAAAAGACGGTGGATGCGATTAACGCCATCTCTGCACAAACAGGCGTCAAAGCTTTAGATGGTGGTGATGCTGCCCATGGCGTGATTTTGGTAGCTGAGGATGGACGCAATATCACTGTGTCTCATTCAACAGCGAGCATTTCGAATTTGACTGGTGTCAGAAATGATGCAACAACTACCTCTGCAACATCCTATGTGGGCACTTATTCTTTAACAAGTGTTGACGGATCAGATATCAATTTGAGTTCACGGGTTGGTGGAACTATTGCCAATGCTGATTTTTATACCGGTACTTACAAAGCCAATGTGGCGCAGTTTGTGTCAGGAACTCGTGCTGCCTCCATTGCAGCACCAACTGCTTTGGCAGGAAATGATTTAGTCATCAATGGTGTTACTGTCGGTGCGGCAATTGGTACCGACGACACAGCGACGTTTGCCACGACAACTTCTGTGACCAAGGCGTCGAGTGCGATAGCCACGGCAGCGGCGATTAACCGGGTCAAAGACTTGACAGGCGTAACGGCAAAAGCCAATGCCAATATCTTGGTGGGAACCGGGTTTACAACGGGTGTTTCAACTACGACTATCTCTGCCACCTCTATGTTGTTGAATGGTGTGACTATCTCCGCTAACGTGACGGCAGACACCACACGCGCTGATTTGGTCAACCTCATTAACCTGAAGACGGGTCAGACTGGTGTTGTTGCATCTGATAACGGAGACGGCCTGACTTTGGTTGCAGCCGATGGTCGTACCATCTCCTTAGGTGTTGATAATGGAGGTGCTGCTGGCTCTACAGCTGTCGCAGCAATTGGTATGGCAACGATCAACGGTTCTACTGCGTTGGCAACTTCAAGTGCAACAACGGGTGGCGCAATGGCGTTCATATCAACTGTGTCTTTGGAGTCTGATAAGGTATTTGAGATCGCAAGTGGCTCGGCTGGAAACACCAACTTTGGCACCTTGGGCTTTATCCAAGGTACTTACGGTGGTTCATCTGACATGCTGAATGTGGAGCATTTGGATGTGTCGACCCAGTCTGGAGCGATGGTAGCTATCAGTGCCATTGACTCAGCTATTAACCAAGTCAGCATGCAGCAGTCAAGAGCGGGCGCATACCAGAACCGACTCGACGCTGTGGTGAACAACTTGACTGAGAGTAACCAAAACATGTCTGCCTCACGCAGCCGTATCTTGGATACCGACTATGCACAAGAGACCACCAACTTGGCCAAGTCGCAAATCATCAGCCAAGCTGCTACGGCCATGCTCGCGCAAGCGAACCAGGCAGGACAGTCTGTGCTGGCCTTGTTGAAGTAAACGCTTAATTAGTAAGTGATTCAACACAACCCGGGTCTCGCGACCCGGGTTTTTTGCATTAAAGGGCTCAAGTTAATTGAAGTGGTGTCGATATAGCAATTAAGCGGCAATAAATTGCCGCTGGGTATTAACGATATTAGCCTGCTAATAAACATTAACCATCTGGACTTATAAGGAGCCCCTATGTCCGTTATCAACACCAATATCAGCGCTCTTGCAGCCCAAGGCTCACTGAGCAATGTGACTAAGAAGCAGCAAACGGCGATGGAGCGTTTGTCAACAGGCATGCGTATCAACAGCGCTAAAGATGACGCTGCTGGCCTTGCCATCACTAATCGTATGACTTCACAGATCCGTGGTTATGCAGTTGCTATTCGTAATTCGAACGATGGCATTTCTATGACTCAAACTGCAGAGGGTGCTTTGGGTCAAATCGGAGATATGTTGCAGCGTATGCGTGAGTTAGCTGTGCAGGCTTCTAACGGTTCAAACTCTGCAGAGAACCGCACTGCGATCCAGGCTGAGGTGATTCAACTCAAGGCTGAGATCAACAACATTGCCAAGAAGACTAGCCACAACGACATCAAGTTGTTGGACGGTTCAGCAGGCAACATCGT
>RFTR01000226.1 GCA_009923345.1 Betaproteobacteria bacterium | reverse complement strand
GCGAATGACATCGCCATCTTGAATGCCACGCGTTTGCGCGTCTTCAGGGTGCATTTCCAACACAGGTTCGGTTTCAATATCGCGCAAGCTTTGTAGATTGACAAAACTAGAGTTGAGAAAGTTGCGTGCAGGCGGCGAAATCATGGCCAATGGAAATTCGGCGTTAGCTTGTGGAACTTCGTAGTTGGCGATGTAGTCTGGTAAACCGTCCTGCCCCATGTCAGCTAAGCGTTGGCTGTAAAACTCACATTTACCTGAGGGGCTAGGAAAGCCACCCTCTGCAAATGGCGCATCGGGTAATGTATGACCATCAGCAGATTTGAGATGGGTAAAGCCTTGCGCAAACAATTCATCCATATCTTGCGTCGCATTAAAAGCTGAACGACACAAGCTCTCGTCATCTTCTTCAAAGCAAGATTCATTAAAGCCCATGCGCTTCGCCAAAGCGCGAAAAATATCCGTATTGGTTTTGCATTCACCCATCGGTGCAATCGCTGGTCGGTTTAACAAAATATCGGTGTGGCCATAACTGGCATGGATATCCCAATGCTCGAGTTGCGTGGTGGCGGGCAAAACGTAATCGGCGTAATCGGCGGTGTCGGTTTGGAAATGTTCGAGCACCACGGTAAACAAATCTTCACGCGCAAAACCTTGGATGACCTGCCCTGATTGCGGCGCTACAGCCACTGGGTTGCTGTTGTAGACCACCAAGGCTTGGATGTGTGGACCAAATGCAGCTGAGGCAGGTTGAAACAAGGCATTGCCAATCGTGCTCATATTGATCGTGCGTGGCTTACGCCCTGCCAGCAAATCGGGACGCTGCAATGCAGCGCTTTGTATTGGAAAATTACCAGAGTTCGCCAGTAACAGACCTCCTGCGCGGTGTCGCCAAGCACCTGTGAGTGCAGGTAAACATGCAATGGCACGCACTGCATTACCTCCGCCCTTCACGCGTTGCATGCCGTAGTTCATACGAATGGCTGCGGGTTTGGTCGTCGCCCAATCACGCGCTAGGGACTCGATTTGTTCGGCCGTGATACCGCATACTTGCGCTGCACGTTCTGGCGTCCATAGCAATGCTCTCGCACGCAATGCATCCCAACCCAAGGTGTGTTGCGCGATGTAGTCGTGGTCTAGCCAATCGTTTTGTATCAGCACATGCATCAAGCTCA
Source organism: Betaproteobacteria bacterium (assembly GCA_009923345.1). Classification (GTDB taxonomy): domain Bacteria; phylum Pseudomonadota; class Gammaproteobacteria; order Burkholderiales; family Burkholderiaceae_C; genus Limnohabitans. Next base: position 1,257 of record RFTR01000226.1, on the reverse strand, counting down.
AGGCCAAAGCAGCATCGGTACCGGGTCTTAACGCAATGTGCTCATGGCATTTTTCTGCGGTTTCACTTTTGCGTGGGTCTATGCAAATCAGTTTGGCGCCATTGCGTTTGGCTTCTTGGGCGATACGCCAAAAATGCAGATTGCTACCAATCGAATTACTACCCCAGATGATGATAAGTTTCGATTCAGCAAAAAACTCCACCCGCATACCCATTTTGGCGCCGAAGGTGTAGGCCAGCGCCTCGCTTCCAGCTGAAGAGCAAATGGTTCTATCTAGCAACGATGCACCCAGCTTATGAAAAAACCGCATGGCCATCGCCTCGCCCTGCACTTGCCCCATCGTGCCTGCGTAGCTGTAGGGCAATATGGCTTGCGGATCTTGTGCGGCTATTGCGCCGAGACGTTTGGCAATGTCGTTAAGCGCTTCATCCCATGAGACAGGTGCAAACTGGCCTGAACCTTTGGGCCCAATACGCTTTAAAGGATGGAGGATGCGATCAGGGTGATAGGTGCGTTCGGTGTATCGCGAGACCTTGGTGCACAACACACCGTCTGTCATCGGATGATTAGGGTTACCTTGCACACGAATGGCTTTGCCGTTTTCGACTGTAGTCACCAGCGAGCATGTGTCTGGGCAATCGTGTGGGCATGCGCCAATAACTGTGTGCATAGCTTGCTCCTTCAATCTGTATCGTGTTGTTTACTCATTACCAAACCTACCCCCGAAAGAATCAGCACACCACCAATAACGTGGTGCAACCCAATGCCCTCACCCAGCACTATCCACGCCATCACGCTGGCATACAGAGGGCCTAAATAGAGTGTCATTGCGACACGGCTGGCACCTATGGTTTTTTGCACCCAACCGTATAACCAATAGGCGCCTAAACCAGGAAAAAGTGCAGCCAGCGCTACGAGTATGAGCGCATCACGCCCAAGCACGGGAGCATCTGTCTGCATTAATTCCCAAATGCTGAAAGGCATCATCACCAACACGCCACCCGCGCAGATACAGGCCAGTTGCGCGCCAGCACTCAAAGTGCTGCGCCAATGCTTTTGCAATAAGGAATATGCAGCCCAAGCTAAAGATGCCGCAAGCACCCATAAATCTCCGGGGACCAAAATAACTTGCGCGAGTCGCGCCCATTCGCCCTGCACCACAACATGGACAACCCCCAATATCGCGGCCAACACACCTAGCGCTTGGCGTTTAGAAAAAGGTTCATGTAACCAAAGCACTGAACACACGGCGATCAT
>RFTR01000225.1 GCA_009923345.1 Betaproteobacteria bacterium | reverse complement strand
AACCCTGGTGTGCGTCCTGAAAAACTGGTGAGTGCCCATATTGAAGGCCGTAACGACGAAGGTGTGACAGGCAGCCAAAAGTTTTTGCAATTGGCCATGCATCCACCCATCATCGATTTGGTGGAGCAACTCATCGGCCCAGACATCATCTTGTGGGGTTGCCATGTGTTTTGCAAACCTGCCAGCGAAGGCTATGAAACGCCTTGGCACCAAGACGGACATTACTGGCCCATACGCCCATTGGCTAATTGCACGGTATGGGTGGCACTTGAACCTAGCACCCAAGAAAACGGTTGTTTACGCGTCATCCCTGGTTCGCACAACGCCAAACAGTTATACGAACACTTACACGAAGATCGCAATGACCTCACGCTCAACCAACGCATGGCGGAGGGTACGTTTGATGAATCGCAAGCCACAGATTTAGAGTTGCAACCTGGAGAAATGTCGATGCACGACATTTATATGATCCATGGTGCAAAAGCCAACACCTCGCACCATAGACGCACTGGTGTTGCCTTGCGTTTTATGCCTGGCACATCATTGTTCGACCGAAACCTCAGACCATCAGACGGCAAAACAGGTGTGAATGTGAGTTTTGCAACGCGGCCTTTATGGTTGTTACGCGGTGAAGATAAAACGGGGCAGAACGATTTCACTGTGGGGCATAGACGGGCTTAAATCCAAGTGATTGCGCCCAAAACACAAGCGACTTGTAACACTATCAATCAATCCGTGCGCCAGAGCGTTTGATAATCGGCGCCCATTTGACAGATTCATCTTGGATGAGTTTTGCAAATTGCTCTGGTGTTCCACCAATAGGCTCTAAGCCAGCAGATTTAAGTCTCTCTCTCACGCTAGGGTCATTCAATGCGGCGTTAAGCGCGCTATTGATGCGATCGACAACAGCTCGTGGTGTTCCAGCAGGAACCAATACACCATTCCATGCCAACGCTTCAAACCCTTTTAGTTCGGGTACACCACTTTCTGCAACAGTGGGAACGTCTGGCAAAAGGGCGTATCGCTGCGCGCTGGTCACTGCCAAATATTTCAGCTTGCCTTGCCTGACTTGCGGCGAAATCACCGTGGGCACTGATGCAATCAGTTGTGTTTCGCCAGACAGGGTAGACATGACAGCAGGCGGGCTGCCATTAAAAGGAATATGCACCGCAAACGTATTGGATACAGACTTGATGTATTCCATCGTCAAATGCGATGAACTGCCATTACCAACAGATGCAAAGTTGTATTTGCCAGGTTCTTTTTTGAGTAATGCAATCAGTTCACGCATCGAGTTCGCTTGTAACTGCACATTGGCTGCAATGACGTTCGGTTGCGAGGTTGTTGTGATGACGGCGATTAAATCTTTTTCTGGTTGGTAGGGGAGTTTGGGGTAGAGGTGGGGACCAAACGCAAGTGGTCCGTTGTAGGACATAACCCAGGTGTGACCATCGGGTGCAGATTTGGCAACTTCGTTCGTACCAACGGTGCCGCCAGCTTGTGGTTTGTTTTCCACAACCACAGCTTGTCCTAAATTTTCTTTGAGCTTGTCTTGCATGGATCTAGCGATCACATCTAAGGATGACCCTGCTGGTGCGACTACAACCCAACGAATGGGTTTATTGGGAAAGCTTTGTGCTTGCACTAATGCAAAGTTGCAAGCGATAAGAGATACAGCTAGATATCGCAAATTTTGGAAAAAGTGGGCCATGACGCGTCCTTTGTAAATGGTCAAACTTTATCTGCCGCAGATGTGAACGAGTCGGCATAGAACTCATCTTCAGGTAAACCTGCTTTTGCATAGGCAGCGCGTGCAGAGTCCACCACGATAGGGGCGCCGCAGGCATAGACCTGATGTGCACTTAGGTCAGGCATATCTTCCAAGACAGCTTGGTGCACAAAGCCTGTACGGCCTGACCAGTTGTCTTCTGACAGGGCGTCTGAAATAACGGGTACATAACTTAAATTAGGCATTAGTTCGAGTTGGGCTTGCAGCCAGTCGTTCAAATAGAGGTCTTGCGGACGTCTTCCGCCCCAATACAAAACTGCAGGTCGGGTGATGCCTTTGAAATGCATATGCTCCAAGATGGCTTTGATGGGAGCAAAGCCAGTACCTGATGCTAAAAAAACCAAGGGCTTGTCGGAGTCTTCTCGCAAAAAGAAACTGCCTTGCGGTCCTTCAATACGCTGAATATCGCGCTCTTTCATCACACCAAATACATGGTCGGTAAAAATACCGCCAGGCATGTGGCGGATGTGCAGCTCAACCGCAGGACTGCCTTCCACCAAAGTATGCGGTGCATTTGCCATCGAATAACTGCGGCGACTTCCATCGCGCAACAAAAAGTCAACATACTGTCCAGCGTGGTACTGCATCACTTCAGTTGCGGGTAGTTGCAGTTTGACCAACATGACATCGGGTGATTTCTT
>RFTR01000224.1 GCA_009923345.1 Betaproteobacteria bacterium | reverse complement strand
TAGCGCCACTACCTACAGGCAGGTGGTATTTACCAATCAAAGCAATCTGACGAAATGTGGATTTCATGGCTAAATTACATCATTAAAATTTGTCGCAACCATGAACATGCTAGACGATCGCGCCAAAGTGCTCCTGAAAGCACTGGTTGAACGCTATATAGCCGACGGGCAACCCGTCGGATCGCGCACCCTTGCCCGTGCTACCGGCATAGAACTCTCTCCCGCCACCATTCGCAACGTCATGTCTGATTTGGAGGTTTTGGGCCTCATCGCCAGCCCCCACACCTCGGCTGGACGTGTCCCTACCTCGCGCGGATACCGCTTGTTTGTGGACACGATGTTGACGGCGGATCGGGAGCATTTGCATGCCCCGAGTTTGGCCGCAGATCAGCCGCAAAAAGTAATTGCCAATGCCGCAAATTTGTTGTCTGACTTGTCCCATTTTGTTGGCGTTGTGATTGCGCCACGTCGCAGCTCGGTATTTCGCCATATCGAATTCTTAAGACTCTCTGAGCGCAGGTTGTTGGTCATCATGGTCTCGCCAGAGGGCGATGTGCAAAACCGGGTTTTATTCACCGAATCGGACTACACCACATCTCAATTGACCGAGGCCTCCAATTACTTAAACCACCACTTCGCAGGAATGGCGATTGAGCAAGTGCGTGAAAAATTATTAGCAGAAGTTGAATCGTTGCGCGGCGAGATTGCCACTTTGATGCAAGCAGCCGTGCAAGTGAGCACTGAAGCGCTCACACAACCACAAGATGATGTGGTCATCAGCGGGGAGCGCAATTTGTTGTCAGTCAGTGATTTCTCCAGCGACATGGGGCAATTGCGTCGAGCTTTTGATCTGTTTGAGCAAAAAGCCCAGTTGGTGCGACTGTTAGATATCTCCGCCCAAGCCGAAGGCGTGCGTATTTATATTGGTGGCGAAAGCCAAATCGTTCCTATGGAGGAGTTGTCAGTCGTCAGTGCCCCTTACGAAATTGACGGCCAAGTGGTGGGGACTTTAGGCGTGATCGGTCCAACCCGCATGGCGTATGACCGGATGATCCAAATTGTTGACATCACTTCTAAGTTAGTGAGCAACGCCCTGAGCCATAAGTAATTTCAGGAAGACTTTCTAACGCCAAACAAGATGCCACAGGTCACGAATGCAAGACCTGCCATCAAGTTCCAATACATCGGTTCATCTAATAGAACGACTGCAGAGAGAGCAGACAGAGCCGGAACAACGGCTGTCATCATGGTGCTGCGCACGGGGCCGTAATGGCGCACCATCATGTTGAACGAGATTCCAGAAATAACGACCGAGCCAATCCCTTGATAGAGGGCTTGAAATAAAAGCTCTTGCCATGGCGCGACCCCTAAGTGGCTAGGAATGAGTTCTACCCAAGCGGCCAATGCATACAGCGGTAAAAACGTGACAAATGAGAATGCAGTCACTGCCATGGTGGCACGTACAGCATCTAAGCCTTCTCTGCGCACGATCACGGTGTAATACGACCAACAACATGCAGCGCACATAAACATCACGTCGCCCTTCCAAACTTCGCCGCCGTCAAAAGCTTTGAGCAGACTTGAACCGCCCACTAGCAAATCTCCTAAAACAATGCTCACCAAACCTATCGCGCGCACTTTAGAGATCGATTGACTCAAGACTAGCCAAGCCATCAAAGTTGTCCACAGCGGCAAGCTGCCAGGTAACAAAACAGAAGCATGCGTAGCTGGCGCAAAGAAAAACCCTGAGTAAGACAGCATGCTAAAAACAAAACTACCAAACAAACCTCCGATGATGGTGATGCGAATAGGCAAGGGCGAAAGCCCCAATAGAGAGCCTACTTTTTCACCGGCTTGTCTTTGAGGACGCATCAGCCACCAAGCCCAAGGCAATAAGACGCTACCAGCACCCACAATGCGCAAGAACGCAATATCAAGCGGTAATAAATTGTGCGAAGCAGATGCGCGCGCAATAACGATGAACGATGTCCATATCAGGATGGTCACCAAGGCTGCAATCAGGCCGATGGCTCTTGGTGAAAATTTCATGCTTTGTGTTCAGTGCTGTGCGCAATAGGATGGAGTCTGATGGTGTTCGAGGCGCACAAGATCTCAGGGAACTCCAAAAGACTACATTCTTTCACATCGTTAATTGGCTAACAAAAATGCTGACGACCTCGAGAGAGGTCGTCAGCATTCCTTTTGGATGGTTCCTCGTTAAGAGGGGCTATTTACTTAACCGATGCAGGTGTCTTTGCGACTGGAGTTGTAATTTTCTCAGTTGGTTTTTGCGCAACTTTTTCAGTTGTCTTTTTTACATCTTTAGCAGGCTCTGCAACTGCTTTTGTAGCAGTAGATGGGGCTGCACTGGGCGTTGCCGTGGTGGTGGCTGCAAAGGCGCTTACAGAGATAAGGCCAGCGATTAAGGTTGCGATAAGTTTGCTCATTTCATGGACCTTT
>RFTR01000223.1 GCA_009923345.1 Betaproteobacteria bacterium | reverse complement strand
GCAAAGTTGCATCGCTCTACAGCGCTAGACGCCGACGCACGGCATTTGGTGACAGATGTGTGGACCTCTGCGGGCGTGGTGATAGGCATTGGTTTGGTGACTGTAACTGGATGGCTTTGGTTAGACGCAGTCGTAGCCATTGGGGTGGCCATCAATATATTGCGTGAAGGTTGGCACTTAATTTGGAGTGCCTCGCAAGGATTGATGGACGAAGCTTTGGAGCCCGAAGTGCTGGCGCAAATTCAAGAAGTGCTGCACGATTTCTCACACAGTCGTGAAGCTTCTAATCTCCATAGCCACATCGTGCGCTTTGACCATGTGGCGACACGCAAAGCAGGTCAACGCCGTTTCGTCGACTTGCATATGCACATGCCAGCAGAATGGTCGTTAGGCCGCGCCGCTGCTTTGCGAACAAACGTAGAGCAAGCCTTGATGGCAGCGGTGCCTGGTCTGCGCGCGTCTATCCAACTCTTACCGAGTGATGTAGAAGCCCACTTCGACGACCCTGTGCGCCGATAATCGGTCCATGACCGCACCTACCTTAGGCTTTGATGCCTTGCCTCTTCGCGCGGCAACCCATTCCAATTTGACGCAACTGGGTTATACCCAGATGACCCCCATCCAGGCCGCCAGTTTGCATATCACGCTGGCAGGCCGCGATGTGATCGCGCAAGCGAGTACGGGTAGCGGCAAAACCGCCGCATTTGCTTTGCCTTTGGTCGAAAAACTCGATCCCGCCATACAAGACGCACAAGCCTTGGTGCTGTGCCCCACACGCGAATTAGCAGATCAGGTCACCCAAGAAATTCGCCGCTTAGCGCGCGCAGTGGGCAATGTGAAGGTTGTCACCTTGTGTGGCGGTGTGGCTTTGCGCGGGCAAACCCAAAGCTTGGAGCACGGCGCGCATGTGGTGGTGGGTACGCCCGGACGTATCTTGGACCACTTAGAGCGCGGCTCCTTGCAATTGCAAGGGGTCAAAACCTTGGTGTTAGACGAAGCCGATCGCATGCTTGACATGGGATTTTTTGATGACATTGCTAAGTTGGTACAGCAGTGTCCGAAAGATAGACAGACTTTGTTGTTTTCAGCCACCTACCCAGACGGTATTGCCAAACTCGCTTTGCAATTTATGCGCGAACCGCAAACCGTCAAGGTACAGGCGCAGCATGATGCAAGCAAGATTCGGCAAATTTTTTACCAAGTCAACGAGAGCGAACGCTTGCATGCAGTCTCAATCATCTTGAACCACTTTCGTCCCGTGTCTACGCTGGCGTTTTGTAATACCAAGCAGCAATGCAAAGACCTGATCAGTGTTTTGCAAGCGCAAGGATTTAGTGCGCTGGCGCTTTACGGCGAGTTAGAGCAGCGTGAACGCGATCAGGTGTTGGTGCAATTTGCCAACCGCTCTTGCTCGGTGTTGGTGGCGACCGATGTTGCGGCGCGCGGCTTGGATGTGCACAACCTAGAAGCCGTTATCAATGTTGATGTCACACCAGACAGCGAAATTCACATCCACCGCATTGGCCGCACAGGACGTGGTGACGCAGAGGGCCTAGCACTGACCTTGGCCAGCATGGACGAGATGGGCAATGTGGGCAAGATTGAGCAACTACAAGGTCATGAATCTGTGTGGGCACCTCTCGCAAGTTTGACACCTGCGGCCGGTGGCAAGTTACAACCGCCCATGGCAACTTTGCAAATCGCAGGTGGCCGCAAAGAAAAAATCCGCGCGGGCGATGTGCTCGGCGCCCTCACTGGTGACGCAGGCTTTGCCAAAGAGCAAGTTGGCAAGATCAGCGTGAACGAGTTTTCGACTTATGTGGCGGTCGAGCGCGGGATTGCGCATGAGGCACTTAGGCGTTTGAATGCGGGGCGGGTGAAGGGTAAGAGTGTGAAGGTGCGGTTGTTAGAAGAAGCACTAGGTAAGTAGTGATTAAGCGATATACGGATTTTTAAAACCCAATTCCGCCAATATGTCGACTTCATACGCCTCCATCGCCCGAGCATCTTTCGCGCTGGTTTCATGGTTCCACCCTTGCGCGTGCAGGGTGCTGTGGACCAGCAAATGCGCGTAGTGCGCTTGCAGAGTTTTGCCTTGTGCTTTTGCTTCTGCTACCACCACAGGCGCACATAAAACAATATCGGCAATCACCACTGGAGCTTGCGCATAGTCAAAAGTCAATACATTGGTAGCGTAGTCTTTGCGACGGTAACCGTTGTTGAGCGCATGCCCTTCGGCCGCGCTGACGATGCGGACAGTAATTTCTGCATCGTCCGACAAGGCATGGCGAATGCAGCGCATTACAAAATGTCTTGGCAACGCTGCACGATGTATGGCCGCGTGGGGGATATCGCCAAACTGCAAAGAGAGTTGAAGTTTATTTAACGCCATAGCTGACTGCTTGTTATGACTTGCTGGCCGTCGAGCGCTGCGCGTCATAGGCATCCACAATGCGTGCGACTAAAGGGTGACGCACCACATCGGCGCT
>RFTR01000222.1 GCA_009923345.1 Betaproteobacteria bacterium | reverse complement strand
CGCAACTTGATGCTTATCGCGATGCATTGCTAGAACGGTTCGCCAACCCTGCATTGCAGCATCGTGCCCTGCAAATCTGTTCAGATAATTCATTGAAATTGCCTTTGCGTTGGTTGCCAACTTATACGGCTAACCGAATAGCAAATCAGATGCCCGCGCATCTTGCTTTTGCAACGGCTTGTTGGATTCGATTTTTGCAAGGTATAGACGAATCAGGCAATGCATACACATGGTCTGATCCGCTTGCCAACCATTTGCAAGCATTGGTTCATCAAAATTGGGGTGATGACCAGCTGTGCGTTTTGTCGCTATTGCAGATCACCTCTATTTGGGGTGAAGCACCTTCTAAAGATTTAGCTTGGGTGGAGTTGGTCTCACGCCATCTTCACGCCATTCGTACCCAAGGTTTGTTGCAAGCACTCCATGACCATCTCGAGACCACGCCATGAAATACCCAAAAATTGTTGATATCCGCGCCACTACCGTCACCGTACCTTTGCATGCACCGCTACGCCACTCAAACGGTGCACATTGGGGGCGCTTTGTCCGCACTTTGGTAGAAGTAGAAACCGACGATGGTTTGATCGGTTTGGGGGAAATGGGTGGTGGTGGCGAAAGCGCCGAGGCCGCTTTTCGGCAACTCAAAACTTATTTGGTTGGTCATAACCCGTTTGAGTTAGAGGCCATGCGCTTCAAAATTTGCAACCCCACTGCAAGTTTGTATAACAACCGTACCCAATTGCACGCTGCTTTGGAATTTGCATGTTTAGACATCATGGGCAAGTTTTTGAATGTTCCTGTTTATGATTTGCTGGGTGGGAAAGTACGCGACACCGTTGGTTTTGCGAGTTACTTGTTTTTCAGATATCCGCATGCCCAAACAGGTGCTGGCGAGGTGCGCACGGTGGATCAATTGGTGGCGGAAGCGAAGGCATTGAAAGCATCGCACGGTTTTACTGCACACAAACTCAAAGGCGGTGTATTTGCACCTGACTATGAACTGGAAGCATTTCGCGCCATGGCGCATGCGGTAGGACCTGACAGTGTGCGCTACGACCCCAATGCTGCGTTGAGTACAGAGGCGGCCATCCGCTTTGGACACGCCATTGAAGATTTGAACAACGACTATTTTGAAGACCCGACATGGGGATTGAACGGTATGCGCCGTGTGCGCGAGAAGGTTCGCATTCCACTCGCGACAAACACAGTGGTTATCAACTTCGAGCAACTCGCCACCAATGTGCGCGACCCTGCGGTGGATGTCATTCTGTTAGACACCACGTTTTGGGGCGGCATTCGTCCTTGCGTGAAAGCGGCCGGTGTGTGCGAAACATTTCAAACGGGCATTGCTGTGCACTCTTCGGGTGAATTGGGTGTGCAACTTGCCACCATGTTGCACTTGGGTGCTGTCGTACCGAACTTGGCTTTTAAAGCCGATGCGCACTACCACCACTTGGTAGACGACGTGATTGTGGGCGGCTTGATGCCTTATGTAAATGGTGAAATTACCGTGCCTTCCGGTCCAGGGCTTGGCGTGACCTTAGACCGCGAACGTGTGGGTAAGTATGCGGAACTTTACAAGTCTCTTGGCGGCTACGCTTATGACCGCGACCCTGGTCGACCTGAATGGTTTCCGCTGGTACCTAATGCACAGTGGGCGGATCACCGCGAAACTAAATAACAAGAGAATTTCAGTCAATGAACTGAACTAGGCTTTGTTGTTATCGTGCCAAGCCACTATTGCTTTTGCGTATTCTGAAAAATCTTTTAAATGCAAATCCACAATGCTATGGACGATATCCCAGTTGATTGAATCGTAATTATGAACAGCGATATTTCTAAAACCCACCGATTTTTTTAGTTTTACTGCCAGTTCATTTGAAATCACATGCTTATCAGCTAACACATCAAAAGTCTGTCCCATAGTGTCTGGTACTGGTGACGATAGACCAGAAATAATATGCAAACCTATATCCACAGTTAATTGGACAGCACGGCTTAAATTTAGAGAAACGATGTCCTGTTTGTCGAAATCCGTTGTGAGTTCTTTAGCTGTGACGGGTTGTTTTTCTTGGATTCGCTCGATACATCGTCTGAGCGATTCAAGCTTTTGATCTACGATTTGCTTGTCCATGCTTCTCTTCTTTCTAGCAAAGCGCGTGTGCGTAAGGGCATAAAGTCTGCTTGATCCATCATATTGCGATAAGCCAAATTTGCAAACGCATCATCGGTTCCTAAGATTCTCCGTCCAGTTTTGATGATTTGTCCCAGAAGTGGCTGCGGTGGGTCAAAGAGATCTATCAGGTCCACGGGCCTACCAATTTTTTGAGCGAATGCCTCGATAAGTTGTATTTTTTCATTGGAGGAAAGTTTGTGATTTGCTAGGACCGCAATATCCAAATCACTGTCTGCTCTTGCAGTTTCTGTTGCCACAGAACCAAACAAAACTGCTAAATGAATATCCGCAAAGCCAGACAGCACCTCTCGCAT
>RFTR01000221.1 GCA_009923345.1 Betaproteobacteria bacterium | reverse complement strand
CGTGTGCCGATGTCTTCGCCCAGATAAAACTTGATGAAAGAGAGGTAACCCAAGATCAAAGCACCTGCACCCAATAGGCCCAAGCCAATGCCACCGAAAAAGTGCCCAGGCCTTGCGCGATAGCGCATAAAGAAATACACAAAAAACAAATCCAGCAAAACTCGAAAGGTGCGTGAAATACCGTATTTTGATACGCCATGGATACGCGGATGGTGCGTCACCACTTCTTGTGCAATGCGCTTACTCGATGTCACGGTAGACAGCCAAGCCGGAATAAAACGGTGCATCTCGCCATACAAACGCACACGCTTTAAGGCACTGGCGCGAAACACTTTGAGGCTACATCCGTTGTCTTTAAGTTCGATGCCCGTCATGCGCGCGATCAATACATTTGCAATTTGCGAAGGAATCTTGCGCATCACCATATTGTCTTTGCGATCTTTACGCCAACCTGCGACCAAATCGAGTTCTTCATTCAATAGTCTGGCCACCATGCGCGGGATATCGATGGGGTCGTTTTGCAAATCGCCGTCCATGGTCACGATGACATCCGCCCGTGCAGCGTCTATGCCCGCTTGCATGGCGGCAGTTTGTTTAAAGTTGCGCGCGAGTTCTACCAAACGGACAAACCCTTGGCTTTGCTTGGCAGCTTTTTCAATCGCTTCGCGCGTACCGTCGGTGCTGCCGTCGTCCACCAAGATCAATTCCCAAGGCCATGGGTAGTTACCCAAGCACTCTTCAACGCGTGTGACCAAAGGCGCCACATTTCCCATTTCGTTGTGCATCGGCACGACGATAGAGAGAGAATGGTCAGGCAATGTAGAAGTTGTAGACATAAAAGTAGAAGGGTTCATGTAGTCAGGTAGTTCATCAATTCATTTATGTACCCGCATCAGTTTGTGGTGCGGGTGTTAAAGCAGAAACAAGTCCAGCTATCGCAGCACAACTCAACGCACAAAAAAGCACAACCAGATGCACCACCAGTGCAGTACGCAATCCTACCGACCATTCCACACCCCATGGCAACATGGCGGCAGCACTGGCGGCTTCATAGCTACCAATACCTGCAACGCCTTGTAGGGGGGTGACAGCAGCCAGTTCAGCGCCAAACGTTCCTGCCAAACCTGTTTGAAACCCAACCTGAAGTAAGCTTGCAAACAGCATCGCTTGCACACTGAGTTTGATCAACCAATTGGCCAATGTGACCCACCAACCTTCAGGTGAGTGCGCATTGGATTCAGCCAATGCTTGCCTAAACCCATTCACATATTTCCATGGCCATTGGGTGAAAGGCGTTGTTGACGTGGCTCGACTCCATTTGGCAAATAACAAAGCGGCAACTACTAACCCGACGCTTAGCAACACACGCAAAAGCAGCTCAATATCAGCAAGCACCCAAACGCCTAACATCAGAACCACACAAGCATCTTGTATGCGTAACCACAAAAGGGAAGCAGTTGCCCGCGTAAGTGAAATATCAAACCGACGGTTGAGTAACCAAGGAAACGCCGCTTCACCAGAACGAAATGGCATCACGTTGACCGATGCGTTATGCCAAAGTACTACCTGCAATGCAGCACCAAAACGCATTTTGGGAAATTGCTTGAACTCGCGGCACACACGCCAACTACGTAATAAATAGGTGAGAACCAAACCCAAGATAGCCAAGACTACAACCATCCAAGGCAGTGCTAAAAAATCTTGTGCAAGGCTTGCTGTCATCCCATGGGTGAACCACCAGGCCAAAAAGACACAGCTGGTGGTCAGAGCAAGTAAAATTTTGATTAGCCGCACTGCAAGATTTTACGAAATTAGTGCGACAACCATCAAATACAGCCACCTCCTCTAAGAAAGCGTGCATTGAAATTCAGCGAGTTACCCCTGCCCACGATGGAACACCTCTTTAGGTTTGACCTCTTGTGCTTTCTGGGATGTGTCGCTTTCTTCGTAGCACTGCCTAACGCAGATGTGTGGGTGAGCCAACAATTCTTCACTCCAGAACTTGGCTTTACCTTTGACAAGCATCCCATCGTTTTGTTTTCTTATGTACTCTTTGCGCAAATGCATTTTTGGGTGATTGGTGCTTTGTTGGTTTATCTGGCTTGGTCCTTTGCTAGTGGTGCTACAAAAAAAGTTTTAGTGAACCTATTGCACAGACGAATGGCCATATTTCTATTGGTAGTCCTCTTCGTAGGTCCTGGCCTCATAGTCAATGGCGTATGGAAAGAGCACTGGGGGCGGGCTAGACCATTTGAAGTGCAAAGCTTTGGTGGCGAGCGCCTGTACTCCCCTCCCATGCAACCCGCCCAAGAGTGCGATACCAATTGCTCGTTTGTCAGTGGCCACGCTGCTATGGGTTTTTATTGGCTCAGCTTGGCTTGGGTATTGAAGCGCCGTTATTGGCTTTTGGTGGGTTTGGTATTGGGTTCGTTTGTTGGTTTGGGACGCATCTTGCAGGGCAACCATTTTTTGAGTGACATTGTGTTTTCG
>RFTR01000023.1 GCA_009923345.1 Betaproteobacteria bacterium | reverse complement strand
GTTTAAGTTCACAAAAGGAATCACATGTTCAACAAAGGACAACTCTCAGGTCTGATGAAACAGGCGCAAGCCATGCAAGACAACCTCAAAAAGGCCCAAGAAGAATTAGGCAATATCGAGGTCACCGGCGAATCAGGCTCTGGAATGGTCAAGGTATTGATGACCTGCAAGCACGACGTCAAGCGCGTCACCATCGACCCCAGCCTATTGGCTGACGATAAAGACATGATCGAAGACTTGGTGGCTGCCGCTTTCAACGACGCGGTACGCAAAGCCGCCGAGACCAGCGAAGCCAAGATGAGCAAGCTCACTGCTGGTTTGCCACCCGGTCTGAAACTGCCGTTTTAATGGCCAACACTTCGGTATTAGAAGGGCTGATCCAGGCGCTTCACCGTTTACCAGGCGTGGGTGTGAAATCCGCATCACGCATGGCTTACCACCTACTGCAACATGACCGTGAAGGCGCCAAGCTAATTGCCGATGCTTTGCAAACTGCGGCTGCTGAAGTGCAGCACTGTGAACGATGCAATACCTTCACCACCCAACCCATTTGCCTCACCTGTGCAGACACGACGCGTGACAGTAGTCGCCTCTGCGTGGTCGAAAGTCCTGCTGACCAGTCAGCGGTGGAGCGCACCGCGGCTTATAAAGGTTTGTATTTTGTTTTGATGGGACGTATTAGCCCGCTTGATGGCCAAGGCCCCAAAGACATTGGCTTGCAAAAGCTTTTAGAGCGTGCAAGCGACGGGGCGGTGAGCGAAGTGATTTTGGCGACCAACTTCACAGCAGAGGGGGAGGCTACTGCACACGTGCTGGGAGAAGCCTTGAAACGTCGTAATGTACAGGTCACCCGTCTAGCGCGCGGAGTGCCAGTTGGTAGTGAGTTGGAATATGTCGATTTGGGCACTATCGCCCATGCTTTGGTCGATCGCCGCAAGGCTTAACGAAGTGACTTCTCGTTGTTTTCACTACCAGCCATCCCAAGCGCAATTAACCCGAATAAAGCCTCCGTGCAATGGCCCAAGACCTCCGGGCAATTGCCTAGCGCTTTGCCACATTCACGTCTTGTTTGTCTTTTCCTGACTTCTTAGATGCTGTTTTAGTGACGCCATCCCCATTTACTTTTTTACTTCCTTTGGCGCCTTTTTTTCGTTTGGCAATCGCCTCAGGTGACAAATCAAGTTTGCCGTTGTCAGCTACCCTTGCGGTGACGTCGTCTACGACCCGCATCGTTCGTGGTACGAGCAAGGCAGAGCCGGCTTTGATGATCATCTTGCCCTGAATACTGTTAACAGCGCGTAAGTCGGACTCACTCATACCCACGCGTTTTGCTGCTTCGGCAGGCTTCATATTGGATGGGGCGATCCACGCCGTCCAAGACGCCATGCGTCCAAGGCCAGAGGACTCGTAATTGCGCTGAAACACTTCAGCTTTGTCCCAAGGTAACAAGATTGAGGGAGTTCCCGCTGCCAACAATACGGGTCGACTAGCGGAAGGGTTCAAGGACTTGAAATCCTCCACACTGATTTCAGCCAATTTGGCTGCAACCGTCACGTCCATATCGCGTTGCAGCGGCACACTTTGGAAATACGGGTGGTTGGGAATGCTAGTTAACACCACGTTGTAGGCAGGCGGATTGCCCACAATATTTTTCATGGCTTGGAACTTGGGCACGTACATGCGCGTTTCCATGGGCATGTTCAGATCGACGTAGCCAGTGGGGAGGCCGGCGCGTTGGTTGCGGGCAATAGCTTTGCCCACATTACCTTCGCCCCAGTTATAGGCAGCCAAGGCAAGGTGCCAATCGCCAAACTGTTTGTAGAGGCGTTCTAAATAATCCAAAGCGGCGCGCGTAGAGGCTTGTACATCACGTCTGTCGTCGCGGAAAACGTTTTGTTTCAGATCAAAACTTTTGCCCGTTGCAGGCATGAATTGCCACATGCCAGTAGCGCGCGCGCTGGATACGGCTTGGGGGTTGAAAGCACTTTCTATAAAAGGAAGCAACGCCAACTCGGTAGGCATATTGCGTTGTTCAAGTTCTTCAACAATATGAAAAAGGTATTTGCTGGAGCGCTCTCCCATACGCTGCAAGTAGTCCGTCTTGGCGGCATACCACTGGGTGCGATCGACTACCAGATCGGTTTCTAAGTTGGGCATTTTGTAGCCCTTGCGAATGCGTTCCCATAAATCGTTGGGCAGGTTGAGATTGGCAACCTTATTACCAGTCACATTGGTTTTGCCAATAGGGCTCAAGTCTGCGGGCTTGACTACCGTAGTTTCAGTGACTACTGCGGTGGGTGAGGCCGTAAGGGGCTGCAAGGGTGCGCAACCTTGCAAGGTTACTAAGCCAAGGGCTAGCGTGATGGCTATTGATAAGAATCTCATCGGAAGTTGTTTTTCCATTCCCGCAGGGCAGCAAATAGGGTTATGTCGTCGTTCTGCAATTCCACAGAGAGCCCGCTATGTTCTGCCACGGATTGCCGCACGGTGGGTGTGCGGCTTCTGAGAAATGGGTTGATCTTCAATTCATTTCCCAAATCCGCGGGCAGGGTGGGGAGATTCTGCGCACGCAAACTTTTGCAATGCGCGTTGTAGTTCTGCAGGTCTGGGTTGTTCGGCTCTACCGCAAGGGCAAATTTCAGGTTGGAAAGAGTGTACTCGTGTGCGCAACACACGCGGGTATTGGCGGGAAGAGCCGCCAAGGTATCCAAAGACCCCAGCATTTGTGCGGGTGTTCCTTCAAAAATACGGCCGCATCCGCCTGAAAACAGTGTGTCCCCGCAAAAAAGCACAGGGCCTTGAGGTGCGTCTGGTAAGAAGTAAGCGATATGCCCGGCTGTGTGGCCAGGAACGTCGATGACTTGAACGGTTTGCCCTAAAAGTTGAAAGGGTACATCTGGCAAGGCGGGGATAAGCGGCTCAGGAATATTTTCAGTCGCAGGACCATAGACCTTTGCACCCGTTGCTACTCGAAGTTCATCCACACCACCAATGTGGTCAGCATGGTGGTGGGTGACTAGAATCGCGGCCAAGTGGAGTCCTTCGCGGCTCAAAATCTCTCTCACCGGCTGGGCGTCCCCCGGATCGACCACTACAGCGTGGCCGTCTTGATGCCACAACCAAAAATAGTTGTCTGAAAAAGCGGGTATTGCAACAAGTTTCATGGCGTCCACATTTCTAAAAACCGATAGTTTGCACGAATGGCTCCAAACGCCGCCAGGGCAGTACATGTTGGCTTGGGAACAAAAGCATTTTGACCGCGCGGTGTCTGATGCTTTTGGCTTTCATGCGCTGCAATTGGGCCTGCCCCAGTGCGACGCTTTGGGCGCAAACCGCATGCCGCATAAATTCTTGGCGTGTGATAGTTCGCCAAGTGATTACGGCTTGGACAGACCCTTGTTTCTGACAAATTACGAAGCACTACCATTTTCTGATGCCAGCTTAGATTTGATCGTTTTGCCCCACACCCTAGAGCTGAGTTTTGACCCGCACGCCACCCTGCGTGAAGTTGAGCGTGTTTTGGTGCCCGAAGGACGTGTTGTCATTGCAGGTATGGAGCCTTTCAGCCTTTGGGGTGTTTCTAAAGGGCTGGGGCGCGGTGTACCGGAATTTGGCGATTTGATCAGCCAGCGTCGCATCCGAGATTGGCTCAAACTGTTGAGTTTTGAAGTAGACCACCACACCAGCGGATGTTTTCGCCCTATGTTGCGCACAGAACGTTGGTTGCAACGCATGCGCTGGATGGACACCTTGGGGAGTCGTTGGTGGCCGTTTTCTGGTGCGATCTACTTTGTGCAAGCGGTCAAGCGGGTGCGGGGAATGCGCTTGATTTCACCCATTTGGAAAAAATCGCAGCAACGTGCGGCTGCCACCGTGACGACCGCATCCAAAGGTATGGAATGAAAGAAGTAGAAATCTATACAGACGGTGCTTGCAAAGGGAACCCAGGCCCGGGCGGTTGGGGTGCTTTGTTGCGCACACCCGCTGGCCATGAAAAAGAAATCTATGGCGGTGAACGCGAAACCACCAACAACCGCATGGAACTCACCGCTGTTATTCGCGCCATTGAGTCTTTGAAGTACCCGTGTGCCGTAGCGCTCTATTTAGACAGCGAATATGTGCGAAAAGGTATCACGGAATGGATCCACGGCTGGAAAGCCCGTGGCTGGCGTACCGCCGCCAAGCAACCCGTGAAAAATGCTGATTTATGGCAAAGGCTTGACGCGTTGGTCCACCAAGGCGATCACGCTATCCAATGGCATTGGGTCAAGGGGCATGCGGGGCATGTGGATAACGAGCGGGCGGATGCTTTGGCAAATTTGGGGGTGGACCTAGCGCTGTCTCAATAGTGACATCGGATGGGTTTGCCACTTACAAGCAAAAACACCTTACGGCTGTTACATTTGCAAGGTTTTTCGCACCTTAAATCTTTCCAAAAATGGCATCTAAAAAAATCTACACCATTGTTGCTGTTGCTGGCATCTTGACGGCATCTTCAGTCGCTTGGTGGTACCAAAACGCAAACAAATCCTCCATGGGTATTACGGTGCCTGGGGGTCCAGGTGGCTTTGGAAGCCCCGGTGGGAGAGCGGTTGGGGTTGAGTTGGTAAACGTCAAGAAGATGCTGTTGCGTGACGATGCTGAAGCTGTCGGCACCTTGCGCTCTCGACAAAACGTGATGATGCGCCCTGAGGTGGCTGGACGCATTTTGGCTTTGGGATTTGGTGATGGTGCGCGGGTGAATGTGGGGCAAGTGCTGGTGCAACTTGACGACACTTTGCAGCGGGCTGAAGTGCAGCAGTCGCTTGCCCAGCTTTCTATCGCTAGAGCTAACTTCAAACGTAACCAAGATTTGGTTGCGCAAAACTTTGTTGCGCAAAGGGTGCTAGAAGAAAGCGCAGCGAGTTTGCAAGTGTCTGAGGCGCAAGTGAGTTTGTCGTGTGCCCGTTTGGAGCGCATGCGCATCGTGGCGCCTTTCAGTGGCGTGGTTGGCATTCGCAATATCAACGTGGGTGACTTTGTCAAAGACGGCGCCGACTTGATCAACCTAGAAGACATTGGTATGTTGTATGTCGATTACCGCTTGCCCGAGCGTTACCAAGGCAAACTCGCGCCCGGACAAGTCGTAGAACTCAAAATCGATGCACTACCCGGACGTTTATTCAAAGCGAAGGTAGAAGCGCTCGACCCATTGATTGAACCCAATGGCCGCTCTATTGGTATGCGCGCAGTCTTGGCCAATGGCCCTGGTGAACCTATCGCTCCGCCAGGTGGCAAAAAGCCGGACGGAAGTCCTGCTGGCAGTCCTGGCAAGCCTGGAGCAGGACCTGGCGCGGCAACAGCTTCTGCGCCCACCCAACCCCCTAGCAAACCCCAGCAAGCTGCCAACTCCGCAAAAGTAGCGGACGGCAAATCCAACAAGCCTGCCAATAACCCTATTGCTGGTAATGGACCTGTAAGCGGCACTTTCAATTTGCCCACACCGCAAAGCTTAGGGTGCCCGCCTAGCCAATTTGACCGCGCGCGCGTTGCACCATCTGGCTCTAACCCCTCAGGTCCTCTGCGTCCTGGCATGTTCGCGCGAGTCTCGGCAGTATTTGCTATCAAGCCAGACGCATTGGTGGTTCCTGAGGAAGCCATCGTTCCTCAAGGCGGTAAGCAGTTTGTCATCCGCGCCATTGCGCCTTCGGAGATGCCTACACAACCCGCAAGCGCCACTGCCAGCGCACCAGAAATTCCTCCTGGTACGCAGTACGTATCTAAACGCGTAGAAGTCAAATTAGGTATTCGCCGTGGCGGGCAGGTTGAAATTACCGAGGGCTTGAATGAAGGCGAGCCTGTGGTGGTCGCCGGACAACAACGTTTACAAAAAGACGGCACACCTCTGCGTGTAGTCGAGTTAGGCAAGCCGCCTGGCGCGGCTGCATCTGCTGCTTCGTCGCCAGCTCCTGGGGGTGCATCTGCTCCTGCCGCTGTGTCTTCAGCCTCGGCAGCAAGCCGTTAATCGTTCCATGTGAGGCTTTATGCAACTCTCTGAAACCTCCGTTCGCCGTCCCGTCTTTGCGACCGTGTTGTCGCTACTGATTATTTTGGTGGGCTTTGTCTCTTACACACGTTTAAACGTGCGCGAGTACCCCAAGATCGATAACCCGGTGGTAACGGTAGAGACCAAATACACGGGCGCATCGAGCGCGGTCGTGGAGTCGCAAGTGACCAAGGTGTTGGAAGACTCCTTGTCTGGCATTGAAGGCGTGGACGTCATCACATCGATCAGCCGCCAAGAGCAAAGCCAAATCACGGTGAACTTTGTTTTATCGCGCGATGCTGATTCGTCTGCTGCAGATGTGCGTGACAAGGTGAGCCGCGTGCGCCAACGTTTGCCCCAAGGCATTGATGAGCCCGTGATTGCCAAGGTAGAGGCCGATGCTTTTCCGGTGATTTGGTTGTCTTTCAGTGCTGACAACATGGACGTCATGCAGTTGAGCGACTACGCCAACCGCATTGCCAAGCCCATGTTGCAAACGGCACCGGGTGCGTCGGATGTCCGTGTCTTTGGCGAACGTAAATTTGCGATGCGCATTTGGTTGGACCCAGACCGCTTGGCTTCCTATAAATTGACAACGCAAGATGTAGAAGATGCTTTGCGTCGCTCCAATGTGGAAGTACCCGCGGGGCGTATTGAGAGCAAGTTCCGCGAGTTCAACGTGACGGCAGCAACTGATTTGCAAAAGCCTGCTGAGTTCAGGCAAGTCGTGATCAAAGCCATCAACGGTATGCCGATTCGTATTGGCGATGTTGCACGTGTCGAACAAGGACCTTTGTCCGAGCGCACATCGACGCGCTTAAATGGCCGCGATGCCATTACCCTTGGCGTGATTCGCAACGCTACGGCTAACCCGCTAGACCTGAGTGCAGCGGTACGCCAAATGATTCCAAAAATAAAAGAAAACTTACCCCCTGGAATCGAGATCGAAATTGCAAACGACAACTCAGTGTTTATCGATCGATCGATCAAAGCGGTATACGAAACCATCGTTGAGGCGATGGTATTAGTGGCATTGGTAATTTTTCTCTTCCTAAGAACCTTTCGCGCATCCATCATTCCTTTGGTCACTATTCCGGTCTGCTTGATTGGCACTTTTGCGTTGATGGCCTTGTTCGGCTTTACTGTCAACACCCTGACCATGTTGGCCTTGGTGCTTGCGATTGGTTTGGTGGTTGACGACGCGATCGTCGTGTTAGAGAACATATTCAGGCATATTGAAAATGGCATGGCGCCTTTTCATGCAGCTATTCGAGGCGCGCGTGAGGTGGGTTTTGCTGTGGTTGCGATGACGCTCACTTTGGCTGCGGTTTATGCACCTTTGGCCTTTACGCCGGGGCGCACTGGAAAACTGTTCACCGAATTCGCCTTGGCATTGGCCGGTTCCGTCATTGTTTCTGGCTTTGTCGCTTTGACATTGACGCCCATGATGTGTTCGATCATGTTGAAACATGTCAATAACCCATCATGGTTTGACAGAACCATGGAGCGCTATTTACAAACTATTTCAAAAAAATACGGGCAAATGTTGGGCTGGACTTTGAGTTCTGGCCGCATGATGGGACGGCAAATATCACGTCGTTGGTTGGTGGTGGCTGTGATGGTGATGGCTGGCGTTTGCTCATTCACCTTACTCAAAACGACTAAAAGCGAGTTGGCGCCATTAGAAGACCGTGGTGTCATTTTGACGGTGATCAATGGGCCCGATGGTGCCACCATGGAATACACCACCCGCTACGCCCAAACCATCGAGCGCATGGCCAACAAATACACCGAGTTTGATCGTATTTTTACGGTGGTGGGCAACCCCACGGTGGCGCAAGGAAACGTGTTTTACCGAGCAGCTCCATGGGAGAAACGTACAAAAACCACTTTGGAAATTGCACGTGAAATGACACCAGCTATCTCCGGCTTGCCGGGCGTGACTGCTTTCCCAATCACGCCGCCTTCTTTGGGGCAACCATTTCGCGATCGTCCTTTGAATTTTGTGATCGTCACCACCGACAGTTACCAAAACCTTGCGCAAGTGGTGCGCACCTTCCAAGAAGAAATTGCGAAGAACCCTGGCATCGTGAGTGTGGATACGGATCTGCGTTTGAATAAACCAGAGATCAGCATGGACGTAGACCGTGAGCGCGCCGCTGATATGGGTGTGCCGGTTGAGAACATTGCCCGAGCCGTAGAAACCATGATGGGTGGCAGGCAGGTGACACGCTTCAAACGCGAAGGCGATCAATATGACGTGATGGTGCAAACCACACCCTCGCAAAGAGATACGCCTGACGATATCGAACATATTTTTGTACGCGGTCGCAATGACGCGATGATTCCTCTTTCAGCATTGGTGCGTATTCGAGAGGTAGTGGTACCGCGTGAGTTGAACCACTTTGGCCAAAGACGCAGTGCATCCATCACCGCCAATATTGCCCCCAATTACTCATTGGGCGAGGCCATCGACTTTATGAATGAAACTTCTAAAAAAATACTAAAGCCTGGTTACGCTACCGACTTGAACGGCACTTCGCGTGAGTTTGTCAAGACATCTGGATCCTTGGTGATTGTGTTTATCTTGGCCTTGTTATTTATCTTCTTGGTTTTGGCTGCGCAGTTTGAAAGCTTTGTGGATCCTCTGGTGATCTTGTTTTCTGTGCCGTTGTCGATGGTGGGAGCCCTGCTTGCGCTGCAATTGAGTGGTGGAACGCTCAATGTGTTTAGCCAAATTGGCTTGATCACTTTGGTGGGCTTGATTACCAAGCATGGTATTTTGATTGTGGAATTTGCCAACCAATTGCGTGCAGAAGGCATGGAAGTGTTAGAGGCTGTTAAGCAATCAGCAACATTGCGCTTGCGTCCTATTTTGATGACTACCGGCGCCATGGTGTTGGGTGCGATTCCTCTCGCATTAGCTACTGGTGCAGGAGCTGAAAGCCGCAAACAAATTGGTTGGGTGATTGTGGGTGGTATGAGCTTGGGCACATTGCTCACCATTTTTGTGGTACCTACGATGTACACTTTTTTTGCACGTAAAGCGATACCAGGGGCTATCACTACTCGTCACGAAGATATTGAGGTCGGGGCCTAAGAGCCTATTGATAATGCTACCTTAGGCTCCCGATAGATGACGGCGAGGAAAATCTGTCGGTGTTAAATAGCACCTTCAAACATCATCACGTCCACCTCATCTCCTGCTGCTACGCTGCTTTGGTGGTGATGCAAAACGATCAAGCCATTGGCTTCGACCATAGAACGTAAGACGCCAGAGCCTTGGTTTCCTGCTGCTTCCACTTGCAGCGTTCCGTCGGCTAGCGTGCGAACAAAACCTCTTTGGTATTCGGTACGACCTGGTTTTTTTCTCAAAGCGACAGCGCTTTTGGCCCGCAAATAAGGCGTTGTACTTGGTGTTCCACCCATCAAATGCAGCAAGGCTGGCTTTACAAATGCCAAGAATGTCACCATCACAGCAACCGGGTTTCCAGGAAGCCCAAACAAAATGCATTTACCTAAATGACCTACAGCCATGGGGCGTCCAGGTCGCATCGCAATTTTCCAAAAGGCTACATCGCCCAATTTTTTCATCATGGCTTTGGTGAAATCTGCTTCACCAACGCTCACGCCTCCGCTAGTGATGATGACATCGGCATTTTGTGAGGCTGCGCTGAATGCTTGTTCTAACAACACAGGGTCGTCACGCACGACACCCATGTCGACAACTTGGCAACCCATTCGGGTTAAAAGACCAAACACGGTGAAACGATTACTGTCGTACACCGCACCTTCTCGCATCGCATCGCCCAGGCTCAGTACTTCGTCGCCAGTAGAAAAGTAGGCAACACGAAGTTGTCTGTTCACCTTGACCTTGGCAATTCCAAGGCTGGCTACCATGCCTAATGCCGCAGGGCTGAGGGTGCTGCCAACACGCAAAGCTGGAAGTCCGCGCTGCAAGTCTTCGCCCGCTTTGCGTCGGTTGTCGCCCGCTTGGAGAATGCCTACGGGAACCTCCACGGTCGTTTCATTGCCAGAGGTATGGACAGTTGCGAGTTCTTGCGCAACCACAGTGTCCAGGCCAGTAGGCATTACTGCACCCGTCATGATCTTCACGCATTCGCCTGTTTTTACATTACCCTGCCAAGCCTTACCTGCTAACGCTGTGCCGACCACACGCAACTTCAAAGGTGCGAGGCCGAGTTGTTTGCCATCAAAAGCAAAGCCATCCATGGCGGAGTTATCGTGCGCAGGAACGTGGATAGGAGAGATGATGTCCTCAGCCACTATGCGGCCCAAGGCCTGCATGAGAGGAAGCTCCTCTGCAGCAGGGGGCGGGAGCGCTTGGACTAAGTGTTGAATGAATTCTTGTGCTTTGTCTATGCTCAAAGCTTGCGGATCAAAGCCTTGAAGCGCTTGCGCAATTTCGTCCAAGCTTTTCATGCAAAGGGAAGGGCTTCTAAGTTGACCAACTCTTGCACGGTATTGACGTTTGCAAAAGCATAAAGGTCATCAGTCGGTTGATCAAAATTCACCACGATAGTTTTGTGCTGCGCTGTCCACGCATCGATCTTGCGTCCACCGCTATGCGTAAATTTCACCAAGCTTTCTAATAATTCACAGCGCAACAGACAAAACACGGGTTGTGTGCGGATGGTGCGATTGCCTTGGGCATCGGTTTCATAGCCAGCGGCCATGGCAATCTCTGCCTCGTTGGCTTCCAGTGCCACGGCGAGACGATTAGCGAGATCGAGAGGAAAGCGAGGCGTGTCACACGGCACGGTCAGTAAGTAAGGCGTTTCGCACCGTTCCAACCCTACTAAAAAACCTGAAAGAGGACCCGCAAAATCAGCACTGGCATCTGGCCAAACGGATGCGCCAAATGATTCATAAGCAGACAGGTTACGGTTGGCGTTGATCATCACATCAGACACTTGTGGACCCAAACGCATCAGGGTGTGCAAGGCGAGCGACATGCCATTGAAATTTTGCAAGCCTTTGTCGACACCACCCATGCGATTAGCCCGTCCACCGGCCAAAATAACACCAGTGATGTCTTGGGAAGAAATAGAGTGGGTCATGGGCTCAACCACCGATGTAGCTCATTTCAACCCGATGGGTTTTAGCGTTTGCATCAGGGTGCATGCTGGCACGCAATTCAGAATAGCGGTCATCACGATGGTTCCAAATATTTGCAATCGAAGAGGCCATCTGCGAATCAGAAGCGCTTCTATCGCGCATGAGTTCACGTAAATCGTAGCCAAGGCTAGCAAATAAGCACAAGTACAACTTACCTTCGGTCGACAAGCGTGCGCGGTTGCATGTTCCGCAAAACGCTTGCGTAACACTGCTAATCACACCTATTTCTCCCAGAGAAGGGTCAAATTTTCCAGATGCGTCTGCATAGCCCCAGCGTTGCGCCGTTTCCCCAGCATTGCTGGCAGGTAGCAACACCAAGGGGAACGCCTGTTGCACCAAGGCAACTACTTCTGCAGATGGCAATACTTCGTCCATACGCCAACCATTGGTCACACCTACATCCATGTATTCAATAAAGCGCAGTGCAATGCCGGTTCTACGGAAATGCTTGGCCATAGGAACGATTTGGCTGGTATTGGTATGGCGTTTGACCACCATATTGACTTTGATCCCCAAGCCAACATTTTGCGCTGCCTCAATTCCATCGAGTACATCGCGCACGGGAAAGTCGACATCGTTCATAGCGCGAAACACGGTATCGTCTAAGCCGTCCAAGCTGACGGTGATGCGGTCTAGACCCGCATCCTTAAGTTGTTGGGCTTTTTTGGTGAGCAGGGAGCCATTGGTGGTCAAAGTCAAATCGAGTTTCGAGCCATCCGGCGTTTGAATTTGTGCTAGCTGTTGCACCAAAATCTCTAAGTTTTTTCGCAACAAGGGCTCACCACCAGTTAGGCGGATTTTGCGTACGCCAAGGCCTACAAAAATTTTCGCAAGACGCGTGATTTCTTCAAAATTCAGCAAGTCGCCGTGGGGTAGATAGCTGTAGTCTTTGTTAAAAACTTCTTTGGGCATGCAATAGTTGCAGCGAAAGTTACACCGGTCTGTCACACTGATACGGAGATCGTGCATAGGACGCTGGAATTGGTCCAACAATAAACCACCGCGCCATTCATGCGCCGGGACTTCGGCGCGCAAAGCGGTGAGTCGCTGGTCAACTAATGGAATAACTCGTTCAGACATAACTAGATTTTGCCTGAGGACCACAATGGACCAAAGATCACCATGTCAACAGCTTTTGGTTTCAACAGGCCATACCCGTTCAGGAAATTGCTAGCAACTAGTTGGCTTCGGGTTTAGTAGCAAAGCGCTGCGCTACTTCACCCACAATGCCACGTCTAAATACCAATACGCAAAATACAAATGTCACGCCCATGATGATGGTGACCCAAGAGCCTAAATCGGCAAGGTAGTTTTGCATAGTGACGATGACGGTGGCGCCAATCGTTGGTCCCAAAATCGTTCCCATGCCACCGAGTAAGGTCATGAGCACAACTTCACCAGACATTTGCCAACCTACGTCGGTCAAAGTGGCTAAGCCCAATGCAAGCGATTTGGCGGCGCCGGCCATGCCAGCCAATGTGCCCGACA
This sequence comes from Betaproteobacteria bacterium, assembly GCA_009923345.1. Lineage (GTDB taxonomy): Bacteria > Pseudomonadota > Gammaproteobacteria > Burkholderiales > Burkholderiaceae_C > Limnohabitans. The sequence continues at coordinate 4,147 of RFTR01000023.1, read as the reverse complement.
AAACGAATGCAGTGAGTTTGAATTTCGCCACGTCATATCCCAAAGACAAGGCGCGAGGTTCGTTCTCACGGATGGACTTCAAAACTTGGCCAAATGGAGAATGGATGACGCGGTAAATCAAAGTAAAACCAAACAAGAAGACGGCCAGGACAAAGTAATACATCACTCTATCGTCGCTGAGATCTATCAGGCCGAACAACTTGCCACGCGGAATGCTTTGAATGCCATCTTCTGCATAAGTAAATGGAGCTTGGACACAAATAAAGTAAATCATTTGCGCTAAGGCTAAGGTGACCATCGCAAAGTAAATACCTTCGCGGCGAACAGCAAGCCAACCCGTTACCAAGCCAATAAAGGCTGCACTCAAGGTTCCCAAAATCAAACACACTTCAGGTGTGAAACCCCAAACTTTTGCCGCATGGCCTGATACGTAAGCTGCAAAGCCAAAAAACATGGCGTGACCGAAAGACAGCAAGCCTGTAAAGCCAATCAATAAATTGAAGGCACTGGCAAACAAGGCAAAACACAGGCAGCTCATGAGGAAAATCGGGTATCCAATAAATGGAGCTACCAAAAGACCAGCTAACAAAAGCACATACAAAATAGTTTTAGACATGCTTATTTCTCCCGACCAAATAAACCAGCGGGACGTACAAGCAACACAACGGCCATAATGATGAACACCACGGTGGTGGAGAGTTCTGCATAAAACACTTTGGTGAGACCTTCAATCAGACCTAAGCCCAAGCCAGTGACGATGGATCCCAAGATAGATCCCATGCCGCCAATCACCACAACTGCAAACACCACGATGATGATGTTCGATCCCATCAAAGGACTGACCTGATAAATTGGTGCAGCCATCACGCCCGCCAAGCCAGCTAAGCCAACGCCAAAGGCGTAGGTGAGGGTGACCATGAGTGGCACATTGATGCCAAATGCTTTGACCAAGTCTGGGTTCTCTGTACCAGCGCGCAGGTAAGCACCTAAGCGGGTTTTTTCGATCACAAACCAAGTGACCAAACACAATAAAATGGAGACGAGTACCACCCAAGCACGGTATTTGGGCAGCATCATGAATTCGAGATCGAATACACCGCGGAATAAGGCGGGTAGTTCATATGGCATTCCAGATGAGCCATAAAACTCTCTGAACACACCTTCAAAAATGAGGGCAAGACCGAATGTCAGCAACAAGCCATAGAGATGGTCGAGTTGGCGAATCCAGCCAAGCAATAGTTTTTCAATAAATACGCCAATGAGCCCCACCCCAATAGGGGCGAGGATCAAAGCGAACCAGTAATTGATACCGGCATAGTTCAACAGCATCCATGCAAAAAAAGCGCCCACCATGTAAAGCGCACCATGCGCGAAGTTCACGATATTGAGCATGCCAAATATCACGGCAAGACCCAATGAGAGCAGGGCGTAAAAAGACCCGTTGACCAAGCCGAGCATGAGTTGCCCCATCAAGGCCTGGATCGGAATACCAAAAAAATCTGTCATGGATGCTGATAGTTAAAGATGCTAAGAGACTTATTTTTTAGCGGCAGCACATTTACCTGCTGCAATGCTTTGGAACGCGTCTTCACCTTTGACAGTACCTTTTAGGTTGTAGTAATCCCATGGGCCTTTGGACTCAGCAGGAGATTTAACTTGGAACAAATACATGTCATGCACCATACGGCCGTCTTCACGCAACTTGCCGCCTTTGGCGAACATGTCGTTGATGGGGGTTTCGCGCATTTTTTTCATCACAGCGGCTGTGTCGTCTGTACCAGCTGCTTTGACTGCATTGAGGTAATGCAAGGTGGACGAATACACGCTGGCATGGTTAGAGTTGGGCTTTCTCTTCATGATCGCTTCAAAACGGCTGGCCCACTTACGGCTTTCGTCGTTCATATTCCAGTACCAACCTTCTGTGAGGTACAACCCTTGGGCTGTGTTCAAACCCACTGCATGCACGTCAGAGATCAACATCAACAGGGCTGCTAAGTTTTGCTTTTTCGTCAAGCCAAACTCAGAGGCCGCTTTGATGCTATTTACCGTGTCGCCACCCGCATTGGCAAGACCCACAACTTTGGCACCAGAAGACTGAGCTTGGAGCAAGAAAGAAGAGAAGTCACCTGTAGACAAAGGATGGCGAACGGCGCCCATGACCTTACCGCCAGCAGCTTTGACGACTTCGCCAGTGTCTTTTTCTAAAGAATGGCCAAACGCGTAGTCAGCAGTTAAGAAGAACCAGCTGTTACCGCCGTCTTTCACAATGGCTTTACCGACCACATTGCTGAGGGCAATGGTGTCCATGAGGTAATGGATACCGGTATCAGGCGCGCAATCTTCGTTGGTCATGCGTGAAGACGCTGCACCCGTGACGATCGTGATTTTATTTTTCTCTTTGCCTAAAGCTTGCACGGTGAGTGCAACTGCAGAGTTGAGGTTTTCTACAGTCATGTCAACTTTGTCGCGGTCAAACCACTGTTGGGTCACGCTTTTAGCAATGTCAGGCTTGTTTTGGTGGTCAGCATTGACGACCTCGATGTTTTTGCCAAACATCTTGCCGCCAAAGTCTTCAACAGCCATCTTGGCTGCAGTCAAGGCGCCTGGACCACCGTAGTCTGCGTAAACGCCAGACATATCGGTTAACACGCCGATTTTGACGACGTCATCGCTTAACTTGCCTTGTTGCGCGCTGATCAGCGACGTGGCAGTGGTCAAAGCTGTTGCGACAGCAATTGCAATTAACTTTCTTTTCATAGGTGTCTCCTAGGGGGTTACAAAAACATCAAACGGGAATTTAAAAATCAAACGCCCAAAAACTCATTCAACATATCGGTCTTTTCAGCCAATTCTTCTTTTTTCACCACGGCTTCAATTTTGCCGTGCTCAATCACATAGTGCCTATCTGCTAATGGTGCGGCAAATCGGAAATTTTGTTCCACCAAAATAATGGTCAATCCATTCGCCTTGAGTTGTCGAATGACACGCCCTAAGGTTTGCACAATGACAGGTGCTAACCCTTCTGTGATTTCATCAAGTAGTAACAGCTTTGCACCGGTACGCAGAATACGCGCCATGGCCAACATTTGTTGTTCGCCGCCAGACAGCCGTGTACCAGGGCTGTTACGACGTTCTTTCAGGTTGGGAAACATGTCATAAATTTCGTCAATAGACATGCCGCCTTTGCCCACGCTTGGGGGAAGCATCAGATTTTCTTCGCAACTTAAACTCGAAAAAATACCGCGCTCTTCAGGGCAGTAGCCGAGACCTAAGCGCGCAATCTCATTGGTTTGCATGTGGGAGGTTTCGATACCAGCCACTTCAATGGTTCCGGTGCGTTTGCCAGTCAAACCCAAAATAGCTTTGAGGGTTGTCGTGCGGCCAGCTCCATTGCGACCTAACAAGGTGACGAGTTCGCCTTCACGCACTTCAAAGTCGATGCCATGCAAGATATGCGATTCGCCATACCACGCATGCATGTTGTGCACCTTGAGTAACACTGGCGCGGTCATGCGTGCGCTCCTAGGGAGTCGTTTTCGTCGATGGAGCCCACATAGGCTTCAAGTACTCGTGGATTTTTGGATACTTCTTCATAAGGGCCTTCGGCCAATACAGCACCACGCGCTAACACGGTAATGGTGTCACTCAAATTAGCAACCACATTCATATTGTGTTCAACCATCAATACTGTGCGGTTTGCCGCAACTTTGCGAATGAGCTCGACCACGCGTCCCACGTCTTCATGGCCCATGCCTTGGGTGGGTTCATCTAGCAACATCAACTCTGGATCTAACGCCAAAGTTGTTGCAATCTCCAACGCGCGTTTACGACCATAGGGGAGTTCAACAGTTTGAGTATTGGCAAAACTTGCCAAATCTACAGACTCTAAAAGCGCCATCGCTTCTGCGTTGAGTATGTAGAGTGAAGATTCAGGTTTCCAAAAATGAAAACTGGTTCCCAACTTGCGTTGCAAACCAATCCGCACGTTTTCCATCACGGTAAGGTGCGGAAAAACGGCGGAAATTTGAAAAGAACGCACCATGCCTGAGCGCGAAACCTCGGAAGCCGAGAGGCCAGTGATATCGACACCTTTGTAAATAATTTGCCCAGAAGTTACCGGTAGGAACTTGGTGAGCAAATTGAACAT